>JAUYAO010000004.1 GCA_030692565.1 Nitrospira sp. | reverse complement strand
CCCCCCAAACCGATCACAATTCCACTCATTGGCACACGTATCGGCCACACCCTTCGGCGGCGGACCGAATCGCTGCTGGTCCTGCCGTGAATCTACGTCTTGTCACGCATGGTCAGCCATTACTCGGACAGGCTCCTAGCCATGTCGATCAATGCCCAAGGCTACTTCAATGCGCTCCGGAGCTACTTGAATACAGCTCATTATCAGATCATGGAGACGGACGGAGGGCGTGTCGTCTTGAAGGAGAAGGTTTTTCTCCCGGGTAATCAGGAGAAAGAAATCCGGGTGCGTCTGCACGTTCCCGGCGAAGCCCTGGTCATCAATCTAGACAAGAAAAACCGCAATGGCAATTCCGACCCCCTCTTCCACTTCCTCGACGACAACGCCAAGCCCTGGTCGAAACGGTGCGACTTTGTGATCTTCCATCTGTATCGCGAAAAGTTGAGTGCGTTCATCATGGAGTTCAAATCGGGCAGCTTCCCGGAGGGCTTGGTTGACCAGGTCAAGGCGAGCGAAGCGTGGTGCCGCGCTCTGCACAGCATCATCAAACTTTACACCGGCAAGGCCAAGCCTCTTCACCTGACCAAGTATGTGCTGTCCTGCCATGCCAACCCGGCGGCTTACTTGGACGCAGCCGGAAAATACCTGCAACGCGATCATTCCATCCGCCATTATCTCTATCAGGACATCGACGGCCTGGCGCTCAACGCCTTGGACAACACGAACGTGGAAACTATTTCCTAAACCATGAAAAAGCACACCGAAGACCGCCTCGAAGACGCGATCATTGACCAACTGACGACACGGGGTGGCTATATCTTTGTGGATTACCGCGAGGGCGAGGCGAAGGACCGCTTCGACAAGATGCGTGCGCTCGATCCGGTGCTGGTGCTGAATTTCATCCAGGCAACGCAGGAGAAGATGTGGGACAACCTTAAAGCCATCCACAAAGCAGAGACGGAAAAGGTAGTGCTGGACCATCTGGTCAAGGAGCTCGACACCAAAGGCATGGTCAAGGTGCTACGTCAGGGCTTCAAGTGCTATGGCAAGTTGCTACGCGTGGCGGTGTTTGCCCCCAACAACCGGATGAACCCGGACACGCTGACGATCTACGGGAAGAACCAGCTCTCAGTGACGCGGCAGCTCTACTACGGCACGGAGCATTCCAAGTCGCTCGATCTGGCCCTCTTCCTCAACGGCTTGCCCATCGCGACGGCGGAACTCAAGAACCCGCTCTCCGGCCAAACGGTGGAAGACGCGAAACGGCAATACAAAAAGGACCGGGATCATCGCGAACTCCTTTTCGATTTCACGAAACGCACGCTGGTCCATTTCGCCGTGGATCAGGATCAGGTGTTCATGACCACGCGGCTGAGCGGGGACAAGACGCACTTCTTGCCCTTCAATCTTGGCAACCAAGGTCATGCCGGCAACCCTCCGGCTGCCGATGGCGGCTATCGCACGGCCTATCTCTGGCGTCAGGTGTGGCAGCGGGATAGTCTGCTCGACATCCTCGGGCGCTTCATGCACCTGCAAGTTGAGGAGAAGCGCATCCTCACGGATGAGGGCATCCGCAGGATCACCAAGGAGACGATGATCTTCCCTCGGTATCATCAGCTCGACTGTGTGCGTGGTTTGGTTGGCCACACCGAGGCGCATGGCCCTGGGAAAAACTACCTCGTCCAGCACTCAGCTGGTTCTGGTAAGTCCAACTCCATCGCCTGGCTGGCGCATCAGCTCTCCAGCCTGCACGACGCCGCAGACAAGAAGATTTACGATTCAGTCATTGTGGTGACAGATCGAAGGATTTTGGATCAGCAGCTCCAAAACACCATTTATCAGTTCGATCACAAGCAAGGTGTGGTGCAAAAGATTGATGAGGACACGCGGCAACTGGTGCAGGCCCTGGCGAATGGGACGCCTATCATCATTACGACGCTCCAGAAATTTCCCTTCATCGCGGAAACATTGGGAAAGCTGCGGGAGGAGGATCATCCCGGCATCAGCATATCCACGAAGGATAAGCAATTTGCGGTCATCATCGATGAGGCACATAGCTCACAATCCGGGGAAAGTGCGATGGAACTTAAAGGCGTGCTGAACGCCGACCGAATCCAGGAAGAAGCAGCGGCCTATGCTGCCGAGCAGAAGCTGGATGAGGATGATGAAGCCGACCAGCTTGCCGAAGTGGTGCGAGAGATGATGCGGCGGGGTAAGCAGCCGAACTTGAGTTTCTTCGCCTTCACCGCGACGCCGAAATATAAGACGAAAAAGGTCTTTGATGAACCCGGTTCGTCCGGCGAAGCGCCGTTCCACCTGTATACGATGCGGCAGGCAATTGGAGAGAAGTTTATTCTCGATGTGCTTAAAAACTACATCACGTACGAGACCTATTTCCGCATCGTTCAGGCCACGGAAGCAGATGTCCATGTGGAGCGCAAGAAGGCAGCTCGTGCGTTGGCTCGCATCCTGACACTACACCCGCATAATTTGGCTGCCAAGACCGAGGTGATGGTGGAGCACTTCCGAACGCATGTGAAGCATAAAATCGGCGGGCGCGCCAAGGCGATGGTAGTTACCGACTCCCGACTTCATGCTGTGCGCTACAAGTTGGCGTTTGATAAGTACATCGCTGAGAAGGGCTATACGGATGTTCGGACACTGGTCGCTTTCTCTGGCATCGTGGAGGACCCCGATGCTCCTGGCAAGAACTGGACGGAAGTCTCGATGAATGGCGGCATCAAGGAAAGTGAGCTGGCTGAGAAGTTCGACGGTCACGAGTACCAAGTGCTGTTAGTTGCGGAGAAGTATCAGACCGGCTTTGACCAACCACTGCTGCACACGATGTACGTGGACAAGAAGCTCACCGGCTTGCATGCCGTCCAAACGCTCTCGCGGCTGAACCGTACCTGTCCGGGCAAGGAAGACACATTTATCCTCGATTTTCGAAACAAGCCGGAAGAAATCTTTAAGGCCTTCAAGCCCTACTACGAGGACACGCCCACCGAGCCCTTAACGGACGCGCAGCATCTCTATCGGCTGCAACATCAAATCGAAGAGACGGGTCTGATTTATGTGGAGGAGGTCAACGCCTTTTGCGCTGTCTATTTCAAGCCGCGCCGCAAAGAGACGGTGCATGATCACGCTCAGATGAACGGCGTTTTGGATCAGGCGGTGGAGCGGTTTAAGGAACGTCCTGAGCAGGAACGGGAGGATGTGAAGGCGTTGCTGGTCAACTTCCGCAATATGTACAGCTTCCTGTCACAAGTGATCCCGTATCAGGATTCCGACCTGGAACAGCTTTATACCTACCTGCGTTTTCTCCTCACCAAGCTGCCTAAGCGCGAGGCGGGGCCTGGTCAACATCTAGAAGACGAGGTTGAACTCCAATACTACAGGCTCCAAAAGATCAGCGAAGGTCAGATTGATCTCACTGCGGGTGCCGCCCATCCGCTCAAAGGGCCGAGTGACGTTGGCACCGGGCAGGACGATGAGACAATCAAGCTGTCTGAGCTTATCGATATTCTTAACGAACGCTTCGGCACAAATTTCACCCAAGCCGATCAACTCTTCTTTGATCAGATTCAGGAAGAGGCCATCGAGAGCGACACGCTTCAGAAAGCAGCGGCGACAAACTCGAAAGACGACTTCCGTTACGTGTTTGAGAAAGCCTTTGAGGGACTCGTCATAGATCGCATGGACGGCAACGAAGAGATTTTTGGGAAACTCATGGCCGACGGTGAGTTTCGGAAGCTCGCTATGGAGCACATGTTGCACAACGTCTATGGGGCGTTGAAGAATCCGAAGGGCGAGGGAACGAGGTGAAATGAGCGGGGGCATTCGAAACTTTAGAGAATCAATGCAGGCGTAAAGTGATATGAGGAGACAGGAGAACACTCGCCAGTTGTCACGGGGACGGCTGAAACCTGCTCATCGTCCCGCAATCACGTCGAACGATGCGGTATCCTTTGATCTAGGGCTTCCCGCCCGTCACACCCGTCAAGTGGATTCGCCGCTCTTTCTTTAACTCTCCCAGCAGCTTTTGCACCTGATCACGAGTCAGATGGGGGGCAAATTGATCGGGATTTTCCGCGTCAGGAGTTTTCTTGCTCTTTGTAGTCCACCACCTGAACCAGCTCAACAAAAACTTCTCTTTTGTTCACTTGATAGATTAGTCGGAAAAGACGAGGGACCGGGAAACGGTATGACTTAGTAACAATGTACTTCGGTGGGTTATAACCAGGAAGTTTGTATCCGGGCGGTTCTTGTTCGTGGGTTAAAAGCCAGGTCAAACCGGCGAATACTTTTCTAACCAAAGGATCTCTTCTCTCTTCTTCCTCAAGGTATTCTTCAGTGGCGGGCGCAACGCGGAGTTTCCTTACTGACTGCATCGCCTAGGCAATCTTGCTCAACGCTCGCTTTGCCCATCGTACATCTGCCTCTGTGACCTCATCGAGATCGGAAGCAAATATCGTTTCCAGAGGAAGCTCATCCCCGATTTCTGCTAACTCCCAAATCCTGTCATGAGAGGCAAGGCTGATCGAACTAGCAGTATGGTTAAAGCAGATCTCTCTGATTACATCATCTACTAAACTGATCTCATCGGGGGTAAATACAGAGAGGTTTGGCTCCTTGAGTGACACAAATTCTCGCTTCTCATAGTTATGGAAAGGGGTGTTCTTAACGGCAATCTTGTCTTCGTCTTCTAGCTTCTCGATGACTTGCAAGATGTGTTTAGGGACTGGACCGAACTGCCGCTTTACATATGTCTCCTTGGTTATAGAAATCCCTCGAGTCTCAAGGGAAATCGCATCCGCATACCAAAGAATTTTGTTTAGCTTCGTGGCCCCTAGCAGATTCTTATCGGGGCATTTAGAGCAAATGTAATGAACTAGCGCCTTCAATTTTTTGAGGTCGCGGCTCCCTAGCCTCTTATGTGCTCTTAAGCTTGACATGGTTCAGCTCCTGCCGATGAAGGTATTAGGAACCTGCGGACCAATTTTTCAAACTGATTTCCAATATTACGTATGTGCGAGGCAGGATCAAGAGGGTCAGATTATAGCTATCGTAGGAAGCGGTTAGCAACTGGGAAGCCGCTCAGCGGGCACTGTGTGGGCATCGGAAATTTCCAGGAATAGCGTAAATAGCGTAAGTGGTGGTGGTCCCAACGGGATTTGAACCCGTGTTTAAGCCTTGAGAGGGCTCCGTCCTAGGCCAGGCTAGACGATGGGACCATCCGGGACATATCGGCCCTCCTGCACGCTCTTGATACAACGCACGCCTGCAGGACTGCCAAATCGAGGGTGGAACGGTATCACAGAGACTTTCTGGTTTGCAAACGTACCCGACGCATCCGCGCTCACCTGGCGTCCGAGGGAAGGGCTCAACCCGTGAGAAGTACCGCTCTGGGCTTCACCACCGGCCGGGGCATCACCGACTCAAACCGAGCCGCCCATATTCCGGTGGAAAGTCTTGACAGAGAGGGCACCCAAAGCCTAGCCTCTCACCTTCCGATCAGGATGCACCTACGCCTACTTGAGGACGTACCGGAACGAGGATCACGATGTCAGAATCCCTTGCCCCACAACGCACAATCGGCGCCTCCACGCCCGATCCAACCGAGACAGAATCCTCGCGGCTAGGCCTCGAACTGCTCATCGGCTCAAATAAGTTTCGCAACACCAACGGGGTGGTTCGGATCCAGGGGAAAGAACAGCTGTTTTTGGAGTCGAAACCGGACCAGGGATTACTTCTCGTGACGATCGATCTGTACGGTGATACGGGTACACACATCGGCCATCTTCGCCGCAACGTCCTGGTATTGAATCCGACCAATCAATTCAGCGTCGACGTGCACCGTGCGGCCGCCGGCGCGACCGCCGACCATCCGTGGGTTCGGGTGACCGATCAATCTACCGGCCAGACAGTGCTGGAAGCCTGCGGCGTGGCGCACAAGAAAATCCAGGTGGCGCTGGGGAAATTCTATTCGCACAGAGGGATGCTCGTGGACATCACGCCCCATTACTGCCGCATTGGCTCCGGCACGACCCTCTTCGGCGATGTCAGTGAAAACAAAGGGGGGACCGTGGTGCTCGGCTGACGTTGCATTGCTCAATCCGCGCGTGTTCCTCCCCCCATCGACTCAAAACAGCGCACGTCTCAAAAGCTGCTCTAGCGCGATCCTTCCGCAATTTGGAAGAGTCCTTTGAGAATCTCCCATCATCTCGTAGAATGACCTTCATGCCGGACATCCACACCCCCAGCGTGCAAGCCTTCTTGGTGTGCGACCAAGTCATCGAAGACAGTCAGACCAAGAAGAAAAGCCTCATCGGCATCTTCACCCACTTACAGGCCGCTTCCTTCCCGTTTCAGCACAATCAGATGGGCCTGTACTTCTGCCTCACCGACGCAGAAGGCACGTACCACTTCGATATCGATCTGGCGTACATCAATACGGAGCAGTTGGTCTGTCGCGCCACGCTCCCTAATATCGTCATCGCCGACCGGTTGCAGATCTCCGATTTCGGCATCAATATTCCTTCACTGATGTTTCCCGCTCCCGGCCGCTACGAATTCCGCCTCCGGATGGAAGGACACCTCATCGCGCAAAAAGATTTCAACGTGATTCAAATGTCCCCGCACCAGACATCGGAAACCTCCGAACCCCTGTCCTGATCGGCTCCCATTCCCCCCGTTTCTCGCACACACCGGACTGTGGTACAACTACGCCCATTCTCATTCGCCATAGCCCCAACTGTCCGCATATCGAGCACGAAACTGATGACTGAACCAACATCGACAGGGCCCTCAGATTTCATTCGAGAGATCGTGGCGGCAGATCAAGCTGCCGGCAAGCACGGCGGCCGCGTCGTCACCCGCTTCCCGCCGGAACCGAACGGCTATCTCCATATCGGCCATGCAAAATCCATTTGCCTCAATTTCGGCCTCGCCAACGAAAACCCGGGCGGAGTCTGCCACCTGCGCTTCGACGACACCAACCCCACTACGGAAAATCCGGAATTCGTCGAGGCTATTCAGGATGACGTGCGCTGGCTGGGATTCGACTGGCACGGCAAAATGTTCTACGCGTCGGATTACTTCGAGCCGCTCTACGAATTTGCCGTCACCTTGATCAAGAAGGACAAGGCCTACGTCGATAGCCTCACCGCCGATCAGATGCGCGAATATCGCGGGACGCTCACCGAGCCCGGCAAGAACAGTCCGTACCGAACCAGACCCGTCGATGAAAATCTGGATCTCTTTCGCCGGATGCGGGCGGGGGAATTCCAGGACGGGACCCATGTCCTCCGGGCAAAAATCGACATGGCTTCTCCGAATATCAATCTGCGGGACCCGGTGCTCTATCGCATCCGCCATGCCGCCCATTACCGGACCGGTACCCAGTGGTGCATCTATCCGGCCTATGATTACGCCCACCCGCTCTCGGACGCCATTGAAGGCATCACCCATTCAATCTGCACCTTGGAGTTTGAGGACCACCGTCCGCTCTACGACTGGGTTGTCGCCGAATCGGGAGCGGCCCACCGGCCCAGACAGATCGAATTCGCCCGGCTGAACCTGACCTTCGCCGTCATGAGCAAACGCAAACTCCTGGAGCTCGTGACCAAGAAATTGGTTGCGGGCTGGGACGATCCTCGCATCCCGACGATCAAGGGACTACGGCGACGCGGTTATACGGCTGAAGCCATTCGCGCCTTTTGTGACCACATCGGCGTCGCCAAACGCGATGCGATCGTGGAGATGCAGCTGCTTGAATTCTTCATTCGCGAAGATTTGAACAAGCGCTCGCCGCGCGTGATGGCCGTCCTGAACCCACTCAAAGTCGTCATCGAAAACTATCCCGAGGACACGGTCGAGGAGATGGAAGCCGTCAACAACCCGGAAGACCCGACAGCGGGAACCCGACACGTGCCCTTTTCACGTGTGCTCTATATCGAACAGGATGATTTCCGCGAAGATCCGCCCAAGCAATTCTTTCGCCTGGCACCCGGACGTGAAGTCCGCCTGCGCTACGCCTACATTGTGAAATGTACCGGCGTCGTCAAGGATCCGCAGACCGGCGCCATCACTGAATTGCGCTGCACCTACGATCCCGATACCAAGAGCGGATCGTCCCAGGAACAGCGAAAGGTCAAAGCGACTATTCATTGGGTCTCCGCAGCCCATGCTGTTCCGGCGGAGGTGCGTCTGTACAACCCCCTTCTGGTCACCGATCCTGCCAAGATTCCATCGGACCAGGATTGGACGCAGTCCCTCAACCCCCAGTCGCTCGAACGCCTCACCGGATGCCTGGTCGAACCCAGCTTGAAGCAGGCGGCGATCGGAGCTCGCTATCAGTTTGAGCGAACCGGCTACTTCTGCGTCGATCCGGATACCTCCGCAAGCAGCCTCGTTTTCAACCGGACCGTGTCATTGAAAGATGCCTGGTCCAAGATCGAAAAGACACAGAAGATAGGCTAATCTTCGATTGCAGGATTCACCCTGCACTTATTATCTTCTGTTTCCGGTCAGTTCCGCTCATCTTTACATCCCTCCTATCCCTGCTAGGCTTGTGGGGTGCTGAACACCCCTTCACATAACACCCTGATTCGCACCTCGATTCAACACCTGGTGATCACGGCGCTTCTCCTGGCACCCGGCGCTGTCTGGCAGACAGATGCAGCAGACAACCTTGCACCAACCCCGATCGCTCACTCGGCAACTGACGCCGTCAAAGGCACCATTACGGAACTGCTGCGTATATTGGACGAGCCCACCATGAAACAGCCGGAGCGATCCGAGGCGCGAAGGCAAGCCATCGAACACATCATCATGCAACGGGTGTCATACGAAGAGATGGCCAAACGATCCCTTGGCACGCCCTGGGCGGAACTCCCCGAGACCGATCGCCGGGAATTCGTTGAGCTCTTTGTGCAGCTGCTTCGAGACAATTTCGCCGGCCGGATCAGCGAACATTCCGCCGCAGCCGTGTCCTATCTGGGCGAACAACAAGAAGCCCAATTCGCCGAAGTGAAAACACATCTCAAGAGTCCGAAGATCGATACCCGGGTGGATTTTCGGTTATTCCTTCAATCGGGGGAATGGCTGGTCTACGATGCGGTTGTGGATGGGGCCAGTATCGTCAGCAATTACCGCGCGCAGTTCACGAGCATCATTCGCGACGTGTCCTATGTCGGGCTCGTCAAGAAGATGAAACAGAACGCGGTCGCGGTGAAGCTGTTCGAACACCCTTCCGCCCGCTAGTCCACCCCGGGAGGTTCTCATGATCGAGTGCCGCGAGCATCGTCGCATCCCCGTCGAGCTCCAAGTCTTCTTTTCCACGACCAATCAAACCGAGATCCGCGAAGGCACGATGTTCGACATCTCCGCCGGAGGCTGCGCCGTGACCAGCACGGCCCCGATCAATCCCGGGTCTGGTGTCCGGCTCCTCATTCGGGCCACCGACCTGGGTTCGCCGATCACGGTCCACTCCGCCGCCGTCCGCTGGGCGAATCATGGCGAATTCGGCGTCGAGTTTTTGAATCTGTCCGATCTGGATCGCAGCCGCCTGCAACGTTTTCTGCACGTCGCCAAACCCCAGACCAAATCCTAGCAAACGCCCGCCCTCTTGCCTAACCAAGCCGGGAGAATGGTAGACTTCCGGCATGAAATGCCCGGTCTGCCGCACACCCACCGAGTGGAAGGACAATCACTGGCGCCCCTTCTGTTCCGAACGCTGTCAGCTCACGGACCTGGGCACCTGGGCCACCGGAGGCTATCGTATTCCGGGCACGCCGCTGACCGTCGACCAAGAAGATCCGGCAGACGAAGATCCGGATACGTGATGAACCGGACCCCTCACTCCAGACAATTGATCGCCTGATACTCCGGCCCCACGATCGTCGTTCCCGGAATCCCCCACCATGATCGCATCACCGTGGCATATAGACTCCGGTAGTCGACCCGATATCTCAGATCCCCTTCCTGAAGATCGTTCAGCGACGGCATGCTTCCGTACAATCCGCCCTTCACAGATCCGCCCAGGAAGAAATGCGGAGCCGCAGTCCCATGATCCGTTCCGGCACTGGCGTTCTCGCCGACCCGCCGGCCGAATTCTGAATAGGTCATCAGCAAGACGCGATCCCACAGTCCGGCTTGAACCATTGCCTGACGGAACGCGACCAGCCCGTCGGCGAGCTCCTTCAACAACCGCTCATGATGCCCCAGCTGACCGGCATGAGTATCGAAACCCGTCTGCGAGACTTTGATGACTGCCACCGGCACCTTGGCCGCCAGCAATTGCGCCGCCGTCTCCAGCTGGTGTCCGATCGGCGACGGAGGGAAAGTCGTCTGCAGCGGCGAGGCATGTTGCAAGCGTATAGCCAGATCGCCTGCGGCATGGGTAAGTTCCCGTTGCACCTGGAGGATGTGAGCCAGTGCACGATTGGGACTCGATTGTTCCACCGCCTTCACGTGACTGGCCTGCTGGAGAAACTGCTGCGGATCATGCAGCGCGACCGTCCGGACTGTCCTGCCGCTCAACGGCCCGCCGTCTCGCTGGCCGAGGAGAATTCCGTCGGCAGTGTACTCTGCCGGCAACGGATAGGTCTCAAACAAACGGGCGAGCCAGCCCTCATCCAATACTTGCTGGCTGGCCGACGCCGTGTCCCAGATTTCGATCGACCGGAAATGCGATCGGTTCGGATCGGGATAACCGACACCCTGGATAATCGCCAACTGCTGCTTCTCCCAGAGAGGCATGAGCGGCTCCAGCGCATAGTGCACCCCGACCGACGGCGAGAGCTGCAGCACCCGCTCGCGAGGAATCGCCAGATGAGGGCGAGCCTGGTAATACCGCTCGTCGGAATACGGCACGAGTGTATTGAGCCCGTCATTGCCTCCGTGCAACTCGACCAAGATCAGAATGCGATCCCACCGGCCCCGCGCAGGCGCGGAAGGAGCCGCGAAAAGGTCACACGGCCGTGGAGCCAGCACCAGAAGCGGGAGCGTCGCCGCCAGTTTCAGCAGGTCTCGTCGAAACATCTCGTCCCCCTCACTTCAATTGATAGGTCGGATCCATCACCAGATGATGCACCCTCTGCCACCGATCCGCTCCCGTCGGAATCGGATTGACCGGCGGCACCGGAACCAAGACCGCTTGCACGGTCTCCGACTCTTCCTCCGTCATCCAGGCGGCGCCGTGCATCTCGCTCATCGTCGCATGCGTATGCATGGGTCCGCCCATGTCCGCACCCCGCAGGCCCCGTTGCAAGAGTTGCCAACGATTCAACAGCGTCGCACTGGTAATCCAGCGAGTCCCTCCGGGCCAGCCCTTCACGTTGGGGGGATCGAAGAGATCCTGCCCCAGGCGTTTCCCATATTTTGCAAGCATGGCCGTGTCTTGAATGGGCAGATTCAGAAGACGGACGGTACCGACCAGTAATTCGACCGGCGACTTCACGAGCACTCCGCGCGTCTCGGATGCCCAGAACTGCGGCAGCGTCAGCAGCCCCCGCAGCAGCGGTTTGATCTGATACCCACTATTTCGAACCTCCGCCGCGAGCCGATCGACCTCGCGCGCCTCCGGCTCGTCCGAAATAAACTCCCGCCACAATTTGGCCGTGAGGTAGCGTGCACAGGCCGGCTGATCGAGCGCGATCGCGAGAATATCATCACCCCCAAACGCCCCGGTCTTCCCCAACACATGCTTGGCGCCCGCATCATGTTGGCGCCAGTTGAACGCGAACCCGCCGCCGTGATGGAGGGCAACATGCCAGCCGGTAAAGGCGCGGGCCGCTTCCTTGATGTCGATCTCGGTGTACTGCCCTTCCCCAAGAGTGAACAGCTCGAAGAGCTCGCGGGCAAAATTCTCGTTGGGATGATCCTTATGGTTGGTCTGCGTATCCAGATACAGCACCATCGCCGGATCCTTCGCAATCTGAAAGAGCAGATCTCGGAACGAACCGAGCGCATGGTGGCGAAGCAGCACGTTCTGGTGGTACAGCAACGCCGGCCATTTGACCTTGTGAAAACTGGACGTAAAGTGATTGTGCCAGAACAGGGTCATCCGTTCAGTCAACGGGGATGGCGTGGTGAGGAGCTCCTGATACCACCAGCCCTTCAGCTCGAAGGCGTCCTCCCGCCGCTCCTGTTTGAACGCCTTCTTCTGCTCGACGCTCAACCCCTTCATCCCCTCGGCAGGCGGCAGAGCATTGAGCACATGGGAGGGAGCGCTCGTCCTGGCAGTGGGGGCAACTCCGGCAAGCAGTCGATCGATGGCGGCCTCACGATCGAGCGCAGTCAGTTCGCGGATTTCTTCGGGAGTCCCACCGAATCCCGTGCGAGCCAACAGATGCCGCGCATCCTGAAAGGTCATGGGCATCGCAGACACTCCTTCGACATGGGTTAACTCGCTGCATCATACAACGAAGGATAGGCCCCGCGGTTGACGGCTCACTCCGTCGCGACACATTCCCCATTGGCATCCGACTGCTAACTTGCTATGGTCTTGGAGCCCTTCGCTAACTTACCCATACCAGGAGCATCTCCATGCTGCAAACCAAAGGCTACGCCGCAATGACCGCCAAGGCGGCGTTGACGCCGTTCTCATTCGAACGGCGTGAGGTCGGTCCTCGCGACATCCTGATCACCATCACCCATTGCGGCATCTGCCACTCCGACATCCATCAAGCCCGGGACGAATGGGGCGGGTCCATTTTCCCCATGGTGCCGGGGCATGAAATCGTCGGAACAGTGGCGCGCGTCGGAAAAGAGGTCAAGACGTTCAAGACAGGCGACCGGGCTGGGGTAGGCTGCTTTGTCGATTCCTGCCGAAGCTGCCCTTCTTGCCGGGAAGGGCTAGAGCAGTATTGCGACGTTGGCATGCTGCTCACCTACAGCGGACGCGACAAGAGCGGCCAGATCACCCAGGGCGGCTACTCCACCCAGATCGTGGTCGATGCGCAGTATGCATTGCGGATTCCCCAAGCCCTCTCAGCCGCCGGCGCCGCCCCGCTCCTGTGCGCAGGCGTCACGACCTATTCCCCGCTCCGTCACTGGGGCGTCGGCAAGTATCATAAGCTCGCGGTGGTGGGTTTAGGCGGGCTTGGTCACATGGCCGTGAAGATCGCACGGGCACTCGGCACCGAAGTCACCGTCCTGAGCACCTCGGAGAAGAAGCGGCAAGACGCCATGCGTTTAGGAGCCGCGCATTTCGAGGTCACGTCGCAACCCGGCACGTTTGCCAAGCTGCAGCGGCATTTCGATTTCATCATCGATACCGTCTCGGCTCCGCATGACTACAACGCCTTAGTCAATTTGCTGAAGACCGATGGGACGTTGATCCTTGTCGGCGCGCCGGAAAAACCGGCGCCGCTCGAACCGTTTCCGTTGATTCTGCATCGACGGAGCATCGCCGGCTCCGTGATCGGCGGCATCCGCGAGACTCAGGAGATGCTCGCCTTCTGCGCGGAACACCACATCGAGTCCGACGTCGAAGTGATTCCAATCCAGCAGGTGAACGACGCCTACGAACGCGTCCTCAAGGGTGACGTGCGGTTTCGATTCGTGATTGACCTGGCCTCACTGCGCTAGGCGAGCCGCTCGGACAACAGCCCAATCAGGGTTCGACTGTCACCGTGATCTCGTGCAGCCCGGCTGCCCCATCCGGAGCCGGGTCCTGTTCGACGGATGATTGAACCTTCCCGGTACCATCTATGGCGCGGACAAGGAGCGTATGCCGGCCGGGATTCAGAACCGCCCAGTCGTAACGCCAGAATCGCCATGCAGCATTCGAAAGCGGGACATCGAGCATCGCGGGCATCCAATGTTCCCCGCCGTCTGTGCTGATCTCGACCCGCCTGATGCCTCGAACACCGGCGAAGGCAAGGCCTTCCACCCTATGACGCCCCCCTGTAAGGGTTGTGCCATGTCCTGGCAGATCGATGCGTGAGGTGGTCTTGATGATCGCCTCGTCGGTCCAGCCCTTCTGCGCGTAGTAGCCCTTGTAATCCTCGGCCACGACGTCGATCGCCGTCAGCCATTGCACGCTCTTCATGCCGTAATGGCCGGGCACAATCATGCGGGCAGGAAATCCGTGGCCTAGAGGAAGCGGCACTCCGTTCATCCTGTGCGCGATCAACACATCGCCCGCCACCGCACGATCGAGACGAATCCCGTCTGAATAACCATCGGCCGCACGGAAGACGACATCATAGGCTCTTGCACTGACACCGGCTTCCTCCAGCAACGCGCGAAGCGAGACCCCTTCCCACTCGGCCGTGCTGATAAATTCCCCCGCCACCGTATTCCCAACGCATTCGAGCGTCACGATCTGCGAGATTGTCGGCTTGGCCAGCAATTGATCGTACGTCAGAGTCATGGGCCGTTCGACCAGGCCGTTGATCACCAAGGACCACTCGTTGAGGCGAATCGTCGGAGGACTGCGGTAGGAAGTGACGTAGAATTCATCGTTGGGCGTGATCGACTTCGTCAGCTTCGGCTCGGGCTGACCGAAGAGGCGGTTCAGCACTCCGGCTGCGGCCGACGAGGGCAGGGCTGCCGCCAACAACAGTCCCCCGGTCGTCTGCAGAAATCGTCGCCGTGACAGCTGTGGCATCCTGCCCCCTTAGGACGGCTCAGCAAGCAGCGATTGAATCTTCGCTTCTGTGTCCTGGTAGCCGCCTTCGCCGACACGCACATGGCGGATCACGCCGCGCTTGTCGATGAGATACATCGCCGGCCAATAGCGGTTGCCGTAGGCATTCCACGTCGAAAAGTCGTTATCGATCGGCACAGCGAAACGAATATCGTGATCCTTGATATAGCGCCGCACGTTGTCGATTTCGCGCTCGTGCGAGAACTCAGGCGAATGAACGCCGATGATGACGAAACCCTGATCGGCATACTTCTGATGCCATTGCTTCACATAGGGCTCGACGTTCCGGCAGTTGTAACAGCCGAAGGTCCAGAACTCGACCATGACTACTTTCCCCCTCAGGTCCGCCAGCCGTAGGGGTTCGCTGTTCAGCCAGGTGGAATTGGTGATGTCCGGCGCCTTCATGCCGGCTCCCGCATTGACGACGGCCCAGGGCAGCAACAGCCCCGCAAGGATGACGAGCGTACCGGTCATGATGCGATCAAGCATGGCGCCCTCCTTCTCCAATTACGTTCGTCGATTCGCGGCTGGATGTACGCGAGCAATCGGGACAGGCACCGTCTGCGACGAAGCCCGTCCCTACTTGGCAATCGCAATCGCCGGCGTCGGATACTTCGTCAGATCGGTGACGGTCATCTGAAACAAATTCGAGAGCACTGCGAATGCTTCCTGATTCCAACTGGGAACCATTCCCTGGCTTACGGGGTACTTGCGGATCGAGTAGTAGCGGCCGTCAAACGGTACGGAGAATTCATAGTCGCCCGGCTTTGAGACCGATTCTTCGATCTCCAGTGTCCTGGCCGGATTGCGCACCACAAGCTGGGTCCGCGGATCGGGCGACACCATCATCTCCGGTTCCTCCTCGATACTGCGCGCCACAAATCCGATAATCGCGTTCATGCTGCGAAGCAGAATCGAACCGTGCAAGGGATAGTCGCCCCCGGGATGGCCCGGCCTGAGGTCCACCAACACCGAATCGGACGGCACTCGTTGCGCCTCCTCATGGAGAGCCCGCCGCTCGTCGTTCGACAGCCTGGCCGGATCGTAATTGGCGATCAACAACCGGCCGACGGCCTTACGACGCACTGTATGGACCTTGCCCTCGCTGTCGCCTTCCCATCGGAACCCCTTTTCCAGCGCCGCCACGACTTCATCAGGGTTCGGCGGGCGATTCGTTCGCACCGTCTGGCTCTCTTCGAAGAGGATCGGACCGACGAACAACTTGCGCTCCGCATCCAAGCCCGCGAGGGGCAACAGCCGGCGGCGAAACTCCAGATAGCCCTCTGCCTGGGACGGCTGGCTGAACAAGACGAGAGGCCCACGGACATCGTCGATGGCAATGCCGCGCGCCATGAGGCGTAGCACCATGTTGATGTCATAGCCCTGCCGTACGAGAAACTCGAACTTATCCTCATCCAGCGGACGCAAGACACGCTTCGTAAACTCTTCGCCCGTAATCGGCCCGATCGTGATCGTCGGATTCTCCGCCACGCTGGCGCTGTACTCGAGATTGATCGGACGGTCGGCTGAATCCGTCACCGGACCGAATCCGCCGCGAATGCCTGCGCTCGTACGGAAGTCGAATGTCGCCGCCACGCTCGAGACCGCCGTGAAATGGACCGGCCGATGGTAGCGGGCACGCGCGATGTTGAGCAGCAGCAAATCGGCTTCGACATAACTCACCGTTCGGTCGTACTCGATCACCGCCCGATGCATGGCAATCGGCGAGAGACAGCCGGCGAGGAGTAACGCGCCGAAAGAGAATATGAAGCAGGTTATATGTTTCACGGGTCACTCTCGCTGGCTATATTCCCGCATACCACTCATATCCTTGGTCTTCCCAATAGCCGCCCCTTCCTCCTCCAATATCGGCGAGGGATTCCACCAGTTCGATGTGCTCCACATACTTCGCCTGCTTGTAGCCGAGCTGGCGTTCGAAGCGCAGACGAAGCGGCGCGCCGTGCGGTACGTCGAGCGGTCGGCCGTTCAGGTCATAGGCCAGGATCGTCTGGGGGTGAAAGCAATCGGCGACGGCCATACTCTCGTAGTACGGGACACCCTCGTCGTCGGCATCAGCACAATGAAAGACCGCATACTTCGCCGTCGGCAATGGCTCCACTTTGCGCAGCAAGTCGCCGAGCGGCACGCCCGTCCACTTCCCGATGGCACTCCAGCCCTCGACACAATCGTGCCGGGTGATCTGGGTCCGCGCCGGCATTTCCCTGATTGCGGCCAGTGAAAACCTCGTCGGCGTCTTCACCAGCCCGTCGATCAGCACATCCCAGTCGGCAAAATCCTTCTTCACCATCTCGGCATACTCTTCCGTTCCTGGATCCGTGTTCCCGTTTGCCGGGAACACCCGTGAGATGTCAGCCTCCCCATACTCTTTCGCCATGGCACTGGCCGGAGCAATCGCTCGCTGGATGCCTTCGGTCAAACGTTCCGCCTTCTGCAAGATCGATGGAAACCAGTTGCTCTGCGTCAGGTTGTCGCAACCGCCGAGTGCGAGAAGACCGGCGGCTCCGACTGTGCCCTTCAAAAATCCTCGTCGCTCCAAAGCTCGTTCAGGCTTCATGGCTTCACTCCTTCATGCGATACAACGAAGTATCCGGTGATCATCGACCGGATGTTGTTGAAGAATCCTGTGAGAATGACTTGCGAGACATGGATTACGACAAATCCGACGAACGAGAAGCAGGCGATGAAATGAATCGTGCGCGCCGCCTGGCGACCGCCGAAGATGCTCAACAGCCAGGGGAAAGCCGCATCGATCGTGGGCGACATCGTCAGGCCGGTCAGCACGATCAGTGGCGCGAGGCCGAAGATCACGCTGACGTAGGCCAACTTCTGCAACACGTTGTAGCGCTTCGCTTCCTCGCCTTTCGGGTGACGCAACACGAGATGGTCTTTCACCGCTTGCGGGATCTGTTTCAGATCCTGGCCGGTCGGCAGAAGATCTTTCTTGAAATGTCGGCTGATGAAGGCATAGGTTGCAAAGAGCAGTCCGTTGATCACAAAGAACCAGGCGAAGAAGAGATGCCATTGCCGCCCCATCGCGAGCCACCGGGCGCTCGGGACCGTCGCCCATCCGGGGAAGCCCTGCCTCATGCCATTGGAGTAGCCCAGCACGCCGGTCGTATCGAAGGCGTGACCTAAGACCGTTGTCAGCCCGCGGATCTCCCCGCTCTCATTCTTCACGGCCTGCATGGAGAGAAGCGGCTTGTCGCGATCCGAGCGATCCCCCCAATAAAGCGCCGGATGCGCATTGAAGATCTGGAGGCCGCTCATGATCAGAATAAAGAGACAGACCACATTCAGCCAGTGACCGATGCGGACCGGCAGCCGGTGGCGATACACCCGTTCGGTATGGATCGCCCGACCCGGCACCGCAGAGGTGGACGGAGTTATACCGACCGGCTCGACTTCACGGGATCTGGGTTCCGCGAGAACGGCGGGACTGGTCGAAGATTGGAGGTTCATACAAGGCTCCTTGCTCGGGGAGGAGAAGTGTTCTGCTCCTCAGTCGCACGAGCCCTGAATTCCTTACGGCAAAAGAGTTGAGAGAAGAATCATCGCCAGTCGTACGCCACATTCACAAACACTTTGATCGCGCTGGGCTCGGTCGTCAGCAGGTGCATCATGTCCCGGTAATTCTCCAAGCCCACGACCGGATGGGTCAGCAGTTTCGACAACCAGCCGGGAAATTCCAGCTCCGCGCGCGCGAAGTCGTAGACGCCCGCTTCGAAGTACTCCCGATTGGCGTTGACCGTGCCGACGACGAGCTTATTCCCAAGTACGAAATCCAGATTGATCTTGTCCGCGGGTATCGCGTGTTCACGGTCGCCGCCGGTCACGCTGGCCAAAATGAGGACGCCATTCTTACCCAAGGCCTCCATGGCCTCGAAGGCGACCGGTGAGTAGCCGGTGGCTTCGAACATCAGATCGAAGGGACCATACTGCTTTGCGGCTTCTCTGATCGACACATCCTCGGCCGAGATATACCGCACGCCCAACTGCGCCAGCAGGTCGAGGTTGCGGGATGGCCCGCTCTGCTTGCCGAAGCTGACAACGTCCAAGCCCCTCATCTTCAGCGACAGAGCCGCCAGCAGACCGACCGTCCCGGCGCCGAGCACCGCCGCCTTCCTGGGCCGCCATATCTTGAAACGGCGCTGCGCTTCATACGCCTGGATAATGCCCTTCTCGATGATCGAAGCCGGCTCCAGCAACACCGCCACATCCTTGAGGCCTTTGGGGATCTTCACGAGATATTCCGGACCGTCGACAAAGAATTCCGTCAGATACCCATGGCGCAGATTGATCCCGCGCTCATAGTACGTGTCGTCCAGCGTCATATCGTACTGGCCGATCTGATCGTAGAAGCTGCCGCCTGGGCGCCGCACGGTCGGAACAACATAGTCGCCCGGCATGAACTCCGTCACGTTCGCGCCGACTTCCAGTACACGCCCGAAGCATTCATGACCGATGACCAGAAACTCAAAACCGGGAGGCGCTGGCCGTATTCCGCGGCGTTGATTTCCTTGTCGGTTCCGTCGACCCCCACGCGTAATACTTGAACCAGCACCCCGCGTCCGTTCGGGATCTCATGAACCGACGGCTTCGGCAAATCGGCAAGATGGATGGAGCTGGCTTGACCCGGTATGACGGCAACAGCTTTCATGATGTCTCCCTTGCTAGGTAAAGCGCGCCATGCCGAGTTTATGCATGCTTTGGTTCTTGTGGACGCGTTCGTCATACCCGATCTGGCGTATAACGTCGGCCATCGTGGCGAAGTCGCCAAAGTCTTTCTTAAAGGCGCTCTCAAAAGGCGTCTGTTCCAACTCCGGATGCTCGCGGGCGAAGCGCATGTACTCATGTTCCGCATGGGTCTCGAAATCGACATTCAGGCGATGACTCCATTCGGGCTTCATCACATAGAGCAGCCAACTGATCTGGTAATAGACGAAGGCGATGACTTGCGGCACCAGCCGGTGCAACAGGAAGCGCTCTTCGATTCGAGCGCGATGGATCCATTCCTCCAGAATGAGGAGATGCCATTGTTCGTTGTCCTGCTGATGACGGCTCTCTTTCACGCGGTCGAACACCCGCCGGGCAAAATCCTCATGCTGGTATTGCTGCGTGATCGCGATGTAGGCCACATGTTCCCAGGCTTGATAGGGCACGCGGGCGATTACTTCAAGAACTTTGAATTTGCTCCAACTTCTAGCGCGGCCGTAGAGCAGGTCCATGACAAGAAAGAGACTCTTGGCCAATAGTCCGTACGGTCGCTCCGGCTCCGCCAGCGTGGCCGCCTGCTCCAGCCTGAGCTGCTCCGAGTTCAACATGGTCATTGTCACAAGTGTGGTCATGGCGATCAGTCGGCTTTGAGGCCGTTCCCTTACAGCACGAGCGGAAGTCCTAGCGGGAATAGTGTGCGGCAAACTGCCGCCGCAACTGGAGTCGATGAATCGGTGACGGGGACCGCTTGGGAAGCAGCGCGGCCGTCGCGCAGATCAAGACCATTTGCCTCAGATACGCGCGACAGTTGGCGCAGGAAGCGAGATGCAGGCCGACGCGGACCTTGGTCAGGATCGGGAGACGGTCTTCCGTATACTCAGAGACCCGCTCCGTGACATCACGGCAGCTGAGTCCGCTCTGGATCCATTGTGACGGATGGTCTTTCATGCAGGGAGCCTCCGGTGATGTACTCCCGGTTGGTCCTCCTGCCGACCCCCTTCTTACAGATCCAAAGGCCTTCCTCCCAGAAAGCTTTCTACCGCCACTCGCACCCGTTCCCGTGCCCGATGAAGCCGAACATAGAGATTGGTTTCTGTGATCTTCAGGATCTCGCACGCTTCCTTGGCGTCCACCCCTTCCACGTCGCGGAGGACCAAGACCTCCTTGAGCGTTTTGGGCAAGGATTCAATCGCCTTGTTCATGGCGCGCACCGCTTGCTGGCTGGCCAGCAATTTTTCCGGCGTCTGGTCGTCCCAGGGTTGGGGAGGGAAGGCCCAGTGGCCGGCCCATTCGCCACTCTGATGGAAACGAGAGGGATCGACGGCTTCATCATTGTCATCGTTGTAGGATTCGAAATCCGAAAATGTCGCGTGCCGCTTCTCCCGCACACCGCGATCCTTAGCCTTGTGAATCAGAATCCCGAAGATCCAGGTCCGCAGCGAGGACCGCCCCTCAAAACGGGCCAGCCCTTCGATTACGGCCATCCAGGTATCCTGCACCACTTCCTCAGCCACTTCCCGGTCCGCCACATGTCCCAGCGCCATGCGAATCAGCCCGCTGTGGTGCTTGTTGACCAGTTCGTCAAACGCCCCCTCGTCTCCGGTGCGAAGACGGCCGATCCGCGACCGCTCCTCTTGCGAGAGCGAAGAGCCCGGCGACGTGGTGGCCGATGCTCCGACCGTCGAGACCTGCCCCCCCGATTCCTGATACGTGGTGACGACTGAATTCATGACTGGCCTCCAATCTCCAGCAACTCCGTCACAAATCCGGGAGCGCTCATGAGGGTGACTTGCGCGGGAGGGAAGTTCTTCACCACCTCCACTCCCCGTTGATCGATAAAGTCCACATGCGAACAATCCAGATAGACCGCCTTTTTCTGGCGAAGGAACGAACGGCACTCGCCGTCGAGGAGGGCGGCCCACTGCTCCGTAATCTTTCCTTCCAGCTTGAGAAGGACATCCCGGCCGCTTTCTTGAACTTTGGTGATCTTCAACATCGCTTCATGTTCTCCTTTGCTGTCGCGCACTGCCCGACTATTCAGCAACAGCAGTGCCACTGCGCAGAGCGATGTCGTGGGATGCGTTAAGTGATTGATGAACCAATGAGAAGGCGGACCCTGACGGGCAAAACCGTCGTGAGATCGGACCGAAATGATTCCCCAAATATTGGGACCGTCACGATATGTTGGGAAAATTTCTTTGGAATAACGGGAAAAACAGGAGAGAAGGAATTACGACTTCGCCTGGCGCTCAATGCCGAGCTTTTTCATCCGTGCTTCGAGGGTCGTGGGCTTCAGGCTGAGGATGGCGGCAGCGCCCTTGGGGCCGCTCACGCGCCAGTTGGTTTGTTCCAACATATCGATGATGTGCTGCCGCTCCGCTTCCTCGAGCGTAAGAGGCTTGGCAGATCCGGCCTTGCCGCTGGACGGCGATAGCCACTCGATCGATTCCAATTCCGGTCCTTCGCTCAGGATCACCGCACGCTCAATCACATGCTCCAGTTCGCGAATGTTGCCCGGCCACTGATAGCGCTGCAGTGCGGACATCATACGCTCCGAAATCTTCGTGATCTTCTTGCCAAAATTCGTGGCAAACTTACGCACGAAGTACTGCACAAGCAGGGGAATATCGCCTTCGCGTTCACGCAGAGCCGGCAGGTGAATCGGAAAGACGTTCAGGCGGTAATAGAGATCGGGACGATACTGGCCGCTCTTCGAAAGCTGCTCGAGATTGCGGTTGGTTGCGGCGATCACCCGCACATTCACCTTGAAGGTCTGCGTCCCGCCGACCCGTTCGAACTCGCCTTCCTGAAGCACCCGGAGGAGTTTCGATTGCAGATCCAGCGGCAGTTCGCCGATCTCGTCGAGAAAAATCGGGCCTTTATCAGCCACCTCGAAGCGACCCATAGAGGGGGCTCCGGAAATTCGGACAGTGTGATAAGTGGTAGCCTTGCTTCACCAACGCCACCGGGTGGTGGCAAACCAGAGGAGCGAGGCGATGAAGCGAACGAGACGGAATCATGGAGCGACCTTCAAGGCGCAGGTCGCGTTGGCCGCGGTCAAAGGCGACAAGACGCTGGCGGAACTGGCCGAGCAGTTTCGCGTCCATCCCACCCAGATCACCGAATGGAAACAACAACTACTGGCGCGAGCGGCGGACGTGTTTGGTGGCGCCAAACCAACGGCGGACACGCCCGATCTCAAGACCCTCCATGCCAAGATTGGCCAACTGGCCCTGGAGAATGATTTTTTAGCCGGGGCGCTCACCAAGGCGGGCTTGCGGAGCGCAAAGCCATGATCGATCGCACCCATCGACTGCCTGTGCGGCGGCAATGCCAGTTGCTGAAACTGGCCCGCTCGACTGCCTACTACCACCCGACGCCGGTATCAGAGACGGCGCTGGCACTGATGCGGCGGATCGACGAGTTGCATCTGCAGTATCCGTTTGCCGGGGCGCGCATGCTGCGCGATCTCTTACGGCAAGAGGGCCAGGCCGTTGGGCGGCGACATGTGGCCACCCTGATGCGCCGCATGGGGCTTGAGGCCTTGTATCGGAAGCCGCATCTTAGCCGCCGACATCCGGCCCATCGGGTCTATCCCTATCCTTGCGGGACCTAAAGATCTCGCGTCCTAATCACGTCTGGGCCGCCGATATTACCTATATCCCGATGGCGCGTGGCTTCGTGTACTTGTTTGCCGTCCTGGACTGGGCCAGTCGCCGGGTGTTGGCGTGGCGGCTCTCCAACACACTCACGACCGATTTCTGTCTGGACGCAGTGCAGGCCGCCCTGGCCCACTATGGCCCGCCGGAGATCTTCAATACCGATCAAGGGTGCCAGTTCACCAGCCAGGAGTTCACGGGACTCCTGACGCATCACGGCATCCAGATCAGCATGGACGGGAAAGGGTGTTGGCGAGACAACGTATTCGTGGAACGACTCTGGAAAAGCATCAAATACGAGGAGGTCTATCTGCACGCCTACGAGACCGTCGGGGCTGCGCACCAGGGCTTGGAGCGCTATCTAACGTTCTACAACCAGACCAGACCGCATCAGGCGCTTGACGGCAAGACGCCTGACCTGGCGTACTCTGAAAATCTGACGACACGGCTCACGGCCGCGTAGTCAGCAACCCGCGAGGCGCCACTTAAGAACGGGAATAGGCTGTCCAGCCATCCGGAGCCACCTCTCATCTTCTTGGTCAAGGCACCGGTGAAGGCGCCTTTCTCGTGGCCGAACAGCTCACTTTCGATCAAGCCTGCCGGAATGGCCGCACAATTGACTTTGACGAGCGCCCGGCCCTTGCGCGGACTCAGGTTGTGAATCGCGCGGGCAATCAATTCTTTACCGGTGCCGGTTTCGCCGGTGATGAGGACGGTCGAATCGGTCGGCGCTACCCGTTCTACATTCTTGAGCACTTTTTTTAGTGACGTCGACCCCCCGATCAGTTCTTCAAAGTTATGCGCGCCTTTGATTTCTTCCTGCAGATAAACAGCCTGCGCTTCCAGACGGGCTTTTTCCTGCTCCATCAACACCTGCTCGGTAATGTCGAGGAACATCGTGCGGGTGTAGGTGCCGCTCGGGTCCGGCCTCGACCACCATCTCATCCAAAGCGGTTTCCCGTTGTCTTTACGCCGCAGTTCCAATACCACCCCGCTCGTGTCGATCCCCTTCCCGACGGAAGCAAAGGCTTCTTTCAAGCGCCGCTGCGCATCGGGAGTATCCGGAACAAAGTCCCTCCCGTATAGGCCCGGAACCTGATCGGCCGTGATGCCCAGGGACTTCATCGCCGTGCGGTTGACCCGAAGCAGCTTGGAATCGACCCCTTCATAAACATAGGCGATCGGCGCCTCGTCGAACAGATCGCGCAGCCGCTCTTCGTTGTCTTTCAGCTGCGCATCCATGCGCTCCCGCTCCAACTCGGCGCCGGCCCGGACGCCGAAGATCTTGAAGACCGAGAGGACACGCGGATCGTCGTGCATCGGCTTGGTATCCATCACTGCCAAATGGCCCATCACGTTGCCGGCGCGATCCGTCACGGGAATTGCGAGATAGCTCTCCATCTCCAACGCGGCGAGATCGTCCCGATGATCCGGAAACAGATCCTGCACCTTCTCCGGGAAGAGACAGACCTCTCCCGCTAAGACGCGCTCGCAGGGCGTATGGGGCAGATCGTATTCGAAGTTATCGAGAAACCCGTCGCCCTTCCAAAAGGCCAGCGTGCGCACCCGGGCACGGTGGCCCTCGACGAACTTAGAGACGAAGGCATACTTCGTCTGCAGTGCTTCAGCAAGGCTCTTTACCAAGGATGGGAAGAACGCCGCCCCCGTCGCTCCTGCCGTGCCTTCGTCGATCTTTCTCAAGGTCAGGTCGCTCTTGCGCATGGCCGCTTCGAAGCGCAGCCGCTCGAATTCCGCGGCAGCCCGTATCGCAAAGATGCCGAGGATTGAGGTCGCCCGGACAGGGTCGAGCATCGGTTTCGAATCCATGATCGCCAAATGCCCGACGACCCGGTCATGGGAATCCACAACCGGGACTCCGCAATAGCTGTTGACCCCGATGTCCTGAATCAACTGCACATGCGGATAGAGTTCGCGTAATTGATCGGGGTGATGGACGCACTTGCGCGTCAAGACCGTTTCGCAGGGACCCTGAGCAGGGACGTCGAATGGCGGCAGCAGGTGGCCTTTGCCCCAGGCTGCTTTGGATCTGAACCGGCACCCATCTTCGGTGCGTTCCGAGACATAGGCGTAGTCGACGCCCATCGCCATGGCCAGCTGTTGCACGAGCGAGGGGAAAAACTGCTCGCCGACTTTCGCTTCCACACCCTCGAGGATTCTGCGGAGGATGACGCCGGTTTCCGCCGCCTCGTCGGCGATGCGATCCTGAGGAGGCGCAGGTTCGCGATCAGAAGGCGGCATCATTGGCACCTAGTACTAGAGAGATTGAGGGGTGGATTCACGGCCACAGAGTCTAGCACCGGAGAGGAAAACGTGGCAATGCAGGGGGAGCGACCGGGACACACACACCTCCTCCGCTCACACGCCCGGCACAGAGGCTTCACAGCCGACACAACGGACCAGGACCGGAGTCTCTCTTCGACTCCCTGCCGAAGCCGGTGGCGGGCCAAGGAGCAACCTGGCCACACGACTTGTCCGATACCGGGCCAGCAGCTTCGGCATAGCCAGAAACAGTGCGACCATGACGATGCCACCCGCAATCAACGGCCATTGCGCACTGACGACGCTGCTACCCAGATATGTGAGGGCGAACGTCGGAGGCGCCATGCCGAAGAGGGTGGCGAGGGCGAAGGTCTTGAGGGAGATGTTCGTCAGTCCGGCGCCGTAGCTCACCACGTCGAACGAAAAGAGGGGGATGAACCGGGCGATGAACATGGCGCCCATCAGTTGGTGATCGGTGCACTTCTGGCAGAAGATATTCTCTGTCTTCATGAAGCGGGCCAACGCGTCCCGCCCCAAGGCCCGCGCAATGAGAAAGCAGAGAATCGCGCCGATTTCTGCCCCGATCACGGCATAGAGCGCGCCATAAAATGGCCCGAAGGCGGCTCCGGCGGCAAGATCCAGTGGCAAGCTCGGAATCGGCGGGATGATGACGGCTCCGACCATGCTGCCGATCAGGAGCACCGGCCCCAGCGGACCGGCGTCATGCAGCCGCCGCGTCAGCACCGCCGGCGAGAGGTAGCTCTCATAGTCGAAGGACGACAGGCCCCACCAGCCGGCGACGATTGCGGCCGCTCCCAGCCCCAGCTTGATCCACATCGACATCGCACGCGGCGCTCCTATCGTGGCGAGCGTTGCGGTGGTCATGGTGACACAATTTGAACGGCGCGACCATCGGAGTCACGCACAAGAAATCCTTTGGTGAAGCCCAAGCCCTTATCCGGCAACGTGACCACACCGGATGAGATCATTTGTCCCATGCCGTGAACCTGTGCGGCGGCAGCCTCGATGTCGGACACGACGAGCGTCGTCTGCCAATGCCAGAGATCAGTCGGGTGCGTATCGGTGGGGAAGGGCCGGCCTGCCGTCGGCAGTTCATATTCCAGAAATTCTAGGCCAGGCGGGCCCATCTTCGGGGCCAGGCCGGTTACCCACGTGCGGGCACCGGGCAAACTGTCGAGATACTGCTGCGTCGTGCCCATGTTGAGCGTGCCCCCGGCGACCGTCATCCCCAACAGGTCGCGATAGAACTTGGTGCTGCTTTCGGTGCTGCGCACGGTCATGGCCGTATGGTCGATCCCCATAAACAGATCAGAGCCGGGTTTCTTCCAGATCGGGTTGCCCTTGCCTTCGGGGAACCAGAGCAGTTCGAGATTGTGACCGTCCGGATCGCGAAACTTGATCGCCTTGATGCCGGCGGCTGCGGGATTCGAAATGGGAATCGTCTGCGGCCGCGGAGAAATCTGGCGTACGTGATGCTTGCGTAGCTGTCCCCAAGCTCTATCCATGTCTCGCACGACAATCGCAATGTGCTGAAACCAGAGGTCGTTGCTATAGGAAGGGACTGGAACCGGTCGCACATCCGGCGGCGCCAGGAACTGCGTCAGCTCTAATTGCTGTTCGCCGAGTTGCAGCTTCACCACCCGCGCCCGCACGCCGAAGATCCCGTACAGCTGATCGTACTCCGGCCCGTCGACCTCGACATCATTCACCGGCTTAAACGCCAGCAGGTCTTGATAGAAGGCAACCGACCGCTCCATGTCCGACACGGTAAAGCCGACCGAGGCGACGGATTGAACAGCAAGGGGAGACTCTGTCGCCGCGAGTGATGAGTCATGGGTGACGAGTGATAAGCAGACGGCCCCGATTCGAACCCACTGTGCGTTGAGGCCTTTACCCATCACACATCACCCTTCACTGATCACTTGAGTCGGTCGAGAAGGTGATCACCGACTCGCAAGGCATTGGCCATAATGGTTAATGAGGGATTCACCGCTGAGCTGGAGACGAAGAAGCTGGCATCGACGACGTAGAGATTGTTCAGATCGTGCGCTTTGCAGTTTACGTCCAGCACGCTGGTCCTCGGATCGCGACCGAAACGGACGGTCCCGCATTGATGCGCCGTGCCGGCGATAGGGATCTTCTTTCCCAAGTAGAGATGTGTCGGCAACAGATGCTCCTCGCAGCCGATGTGGTTCAGCATGCTCTTGAGCTTCGCAGCCAGGTGGCGATGGGCGTCCAGATTATTTTCTGTATAGGCCAGGGTGATGCCACCATCCTTGCCGACGAGCACGCGGTTATTTGGATCGGGCAGGTCTTCCGAGGTCATCCAGAAGTCGAGGGAGTGTTTAGCCATTTGATCAAGGGCGACACCAGGGGCGAAGGCCGGCGCGCCGGCCCGCAGCGAATCGAGGTCCTGCTTGCCGATCATCGATATATGGCCCATCGGGAAGTCCCAGTCGGCGGAGGCGTGATAGAAATCGTTCAAGCCGATGGTCTTCTGAAATACCGTCGGGTTCGGCCGTTTGGAGATCGCCAACATGGCCGAGTTGTTATGGCACATGTAGTGCCGGCCCACCATATCGGAGGAATTCGCCAGGCCATTCGGATGTTTCTCGTTCACGGACTTCAGTAATAGCGCCGCCGAATTGATCGCGCCGGCTGAGACCCCCACGATGCTGCCCTTGTAGGTTTCCGTCCTTCCGTTTCGTTCCACCACGACGCCCGTCACCTCTCGCCCCGTGCCACTCGTCTCTAGCCTTGTCACCAACGCGTTTGTGATCAGCGTCACGTTCGGGTACTGCAATGCCGGATCGACGCAGATTACCTGTGAGTCAGCCTTGGCGTTGACCAAGCAGGGATAGCCGTCGCACGTGCTGCAGCGGATACAGGCGCTCTTTTCTTTCTGCTGCTCGTTCAGCATCACGCCGACCGGCAGGTGGAATGGCTTGTAGCCGCATTTCAGCCAGTCCTCGTGCAGTTCCTGAATGCGGGGTTCGTGCCTGAGGGCTGGATATTTGTAGGGCGCGCTCGCTTTTGGTTCGGTCGGATCTTCGCCACGATTGCCATGCACGAAATATAGATATTCAGCCTCGGTGTAATAGGGCTCAAGGTCGTCGTAGCGGATCGGCCATTCAGGCGAGATGCCACCGTGATGTTTTACCTCGCCGAAGTCCTGTTCGCGCATGCGGAGCAGTGCCGCACCGTAAACTTTGCTATTCCCGCCGACGTTGTAGTGGATGCCGGGGTGGAAGGTGCCGCCATCCTTGTCCTTCCAGGTTTCTTTAGCCTTGTACTTGTTATCGATGAAGACCGTCTTGGAACTCCAGTTATCCTTCTCCCGCGGCAGATATCCGCCCCGTTCCAACAAGAGGATCTTCTTCCCTGACGGTGCCAGCTTGTAAGCGAGGGTGCCGCCCCCTGGACCGGTGCCGATAATAATGATGTCATAGTAGGGAGTCAGGAACATGAAGCGCCTCCGTGCTGGCAAGTAGTCCCTGGGATAGAGGGGATCTTACAGCAATGAGGTGAAGTCTGATCAGAGTGCCGATCGTTCAAAACCGGCACCTTGATGGGGCTACTCCAAAGCAACTGAAAGCGCTTGAAGGATTGCGTAAGCTTGATTGACATATCTTTGCAGATACTTGTCTTCTCACGAGGTAGTCGCTATAAGAATCACTAATTCACGTATCATTTCAGTGGAGATAGAAGAAATGGCTCCACGCCGAAAGTATCGTTACCCTCCTATTGTAGAAGCCTTATGCGAGCTATACTTTGAGGGTTCAGAATGGGATGACACTGTTCCAGGTCAATTCTATGATCAAATCAAGATCGACTTCCCAGTCAAGCGACAACGGGAAATTCAAGAAGCCCAAGTCATGTTCTCGACCGCTGGTGAGGCCTCAGCTGGAGTAAAGCGACTCCCTCCGTGGATGCAGTTTGTTACTTCAGATGAGAGTCGACTCATCCAAATTGGCCAGGATGTTCTGGTTATAAATCAGCTCCGTCCATATCCCCATTTTGAAGAGTGGGAACCGCTGATTTATTCTTCTCTTGAGACATACCGAAAAGTGGCGAACCCCAAGGGAATTGCTCGATTAGGGTTACGGTATATCAATCGTGTCGTTATTCCGCACACACAGATTCTGATGGAGGATTACTTCACCGTATACCCTCAGCTTCCGAAAGCCATGGGAGAAATGCATGGCCGCTTCATGATTCGAGTAGACCTTCCTTCTCAACAAGGAGGGCACGGGGTGCTGATTACATTTGGGAGCGCCCCAGCCGAGAAACCAAATGAGGTCGCACATTTATTAGATCTGTATGATATCTTTAAGCCGGAGCACCCATTGGGTTTTGACTCAATCAAAGACCAGGTCGCTATTGCACACAAAAATATTGAAGCCGCATTCGAGGGAAGCATTACAGATAAGTTGAGAAATTTATTTGATCTGGAGTCGCTATGACATCCCTATTGGCTGATCGAGAAATGTCGGCCCCTTATGCCTATGTAGTTTCAGGGAGTGCAATCAAGGATGTATCCAGCCTCATTGATGAGGAGTACAGACTTGGAGGATTAACCTCGATAGTTTTAGGAAAGCCCATGGCCCGGCGACATAGCATTCTCGAGTTGCGCGGGCTTGGCAGAGAAGTCTGGCAAGGAGTCGACCCAAAGAAATATATCAATGAGCTAAGAAATGAATGGGACGCTCGTTGACCGATTGCGCGGCAAACGATGCATCTGCCTGGATACCAATGTTCTGATTTATTTTGTTCAGCAGACCCCACAATACATTTCGATTGTTGATCCACTCTTTATCCATCTCTCTGCCGCAAATCTTCCTGCGATTTCATCCTATCTCACGCTTCTCGAGGTCATGGTTCACCCCTTAAGGAATGGAAATCGTTCGATGGCCTGCCAATATCGCGACATCCTGCTCAACAGCAACAACATTCGATTGTTACCTTTGGAACAGACAATCGCCGAACATGCTGCTGAGATCAGAGCGCGGTTTAACTTTAAGACGCCGGATTGCATTCAGCTCGCAACAGCTGTGCGTGAACGTGCCGATGTCTTTGTTACCAATGATTCCCAGCTCAAGCGATTCAGCGACCTAGAAGTGCTCGTGCTCGATGACTTTCTCTTGAGCGGGCACGCGTAATTCAGGCTGGGGAGAAAGCATCTCATCTCCCTATCCAAACACTCGGCGATTGACCCTTAGCTGTAACTACGCTCCAAGAAAACCTTTGGAGTGGCCCTGCTGGCGGCGATCCTGGGCTATGTCGTCGGCTTGTTCGGGACGATGGCCGCGATTGAACTCTTCTCTTCCAACCAGCACGACAAGTCCCTCGAAGGCGCGATGACCGGCGCGTTTGTCGGTGGGCCGTTGATCGCCGTAATCTCTATGATTGCGATCCTTACTCTCAGACGAAAACGGAGTTCGTAATCCGCTTAAGTCCACTCTTCATTCCGCCACCAGACTCTTCCAACCTGTAAGATCTTCCCGCCTGCTCCGACTCCTGCGTAGAGAGTGGAATGATCCACTTCACCTGCTTGAGGAGAACGGTTATGAGGAAGCAGATGCGACAAGTGACGACGTTCGGGTTGATGGCAGCCGTGGGCGTGGCGGCTCTGTCCGTGGGCTGTGTATCGGCCAACGCGGAGAGCATGGGCATGAAGAAGGGCCATCGCTTGCTATTAAAGAGCGCCGTCGAGAATGCGGACTATACGGAAGTGACGCTACCGATTTTCGAAGACCAGCGAAGCGGCGAGACGGTGTGGTTCGTGGTGACTGAGTCATCGGACAAGGCCGACGCCGCCGCGCGCGGGGTGCACTTCAGCCCCAAGATGGCGAACGGCAAGGGCACGCTTGCGGTTCAATCCGTCGGTATGGTGAACGGGAAGGTGCAGTTCCTCGGCAGTGTGGACTTCTCGCCGGAGCGTATCGTGGTGCCGAGCGAGACCGGGTTCCCTCCGAAGGAAGCGAAGCCTGGCGCCATTGGTGAGGCACTCTACACGCCGTTGATCCAACTGCCCAACGGCATCGTGTTGAATGCGCCGCAGATCAAGAACAACAGCGGCCCGCACGATCGTCTCATCCGTATCGATCTGGAGAAGCGCACGGCCACCTTCAAAATGACGGACGGATTCTTCGAAGGCCGCCGCGTGCACTATACGTCATTCAACGCATCCGATCCGGCGATCGCAGCCCTGGAGGCGGCGAACTATACGCCGAATCTGAAGGCCTTGCCGAACAAGGGCTCGAACGGCCCCGGCTCCGGCTTGACCGGCTTGGCCCCGGTGGTGAACGGACCGACGGGCAAGATGAATCCGCAGCGGCAGGGCCTTGCCTCAGCCCTCATGGGTGAAGGCGATCCGCTGAACATCGTGCAGGAGATTCCGTTCGATGCCCGCGCCCTGGCCTACAGCCCGATGTGGGATGTCCATGCGACGGTCTGGGCCCAGGTGCCGATGCAGGCCTCCAGCTCCGTCCAACTGACGGACTTCAATGAAGTCGAGAAGAAGGCCTTCGCCGGCCAGATCTCCGGCCCTGAAGGCAAGCCCTGGGGCCCGATCGGGGTGGTGGTGAATTGTCCGATCATCCGCCTCGAAGAATAGTCCCCTCGCTCTTCACTTGCCGGGGTGCGGCCATTGAGGCCGTACCCCGGCTATTCTCATCTCACACTTTTAGGACTCAATCTCTTCTCCTGTTCCCGAAACTTCGTCACCGTCGTTCCGGCAATGCCCCAATTGTCGGTATCCACTTCTTCGATGACGATAAAAGTCTGAGCCGGCTGCTTGTTCAGCACATGGACCAACAAATCGGTCACCCCTTTGATGAGCGCTTCTTTCTGTTCGAGCGTCACCCCTTCTCGCGTCACCTGCATATTCACGTATGGCATAATCCCTGTCCTTTCTAGGAAAAACACGAACGCTCAGAACGAGCGCCCGGAAGAATTCGTTTACCACTTCCCGGCATGCGCGCCGCCGTCAACGTGCAATACTTCACCGGTGACGAATGTGGCAGCCGTCAGATAGAGCACGGCATCGACGATCTCCGACACCCGGCCGATCCGTTGGATCGGGTGCAGGCCCTTCAAGAATCCGTGTGTCTCCGACTTATGCATCGGTGTATCAATGATGCCCGCGCCGATGGCATTAAACCGGATGCCGGCATTGGCGTACTCGATGGCCAATGCCGCGGTGACCGCGTTGAGCCCGCCTTTGGTCAGAACGGGAATGGAAGCCGGCACACCGGCGACCGGCTGGTCGGCGAGCGTCGTCGTGATGTTCACGACGTGCCCGGCTCCCTGCCGAGTCATCTGACGAACAGCCCCTTGGGTTACGTACAGAAACCCCGTGAGATTCGTGGACACCAGCCGTTCGAAATCGTCCGATGTATAGTCCGTGAAGGGCTTGGTAATAAATATTCCGGCATTGTTGACCAGCAGGTCCACGCTGCCGAACCGCTGGATGGCGGTCTCGACAATCCGGCGCGCAATGCCTGGATCGGCAATATCGCCGTCAATCAATGCCACGTTGTCCGACGGCTGTACCGTTCCGGCCGTGGTGATCCGCCGCGAGTTGGCGACGACGCGGTAGCCCTGTTCGATCAATGCCGTGGTGAGCCCCAGGCCGATTCCGCTGGAGGCTCCGGTGACGATGGCGGTCTTCTGAGCGGTCATGATGCAACTCCTTCCATATGAATGAAATGACTGTGCTGTCTCCTGCACGCCAAGGTAATGCGTGGACTATCACATGGCAAGATGCTATCGTTTAGTAAGTACGCTTTCGACTTTCCATTCGGAAAGCGCTGTTCACTGAACCGCAGGAGGAGGCCGGATGGCCGTCAAACGTCGCAAATCAAAGGTGTTGCCGCCGCCTGCGGGCTGTCCGCTGACTGTCTGCATGCAGTTCTTGAAGGGAGCCTGGACGCCGAACGTGATTTGGTATCTCCGGGAAGAACCGAGGCGGTTCAGCGAGCTGATGGCGGACATCCCTGGCGTCTCGCCGAAAGTCTTCTCCGCGCGGCTGAAACGATTGGAGCAGGATGGGATTATCACCCGACAGGTGATGCCGACTTCGCCGCCCACAGTGGAGTATGCCTTGACGGACCTCGGACGCGAGCTGACACCCGCCATCGAGGCGATCGTACAGGTGGGACATAAGCTCAAACGGCGGCGAACGGAATAATCCCTGCCGTTTCCTCAGTTTGTCTGTTGGATCGCGCCCCCTGTTTTTCCACTGCCAGCCCGCTCCCCGTTGCGTCCTTTTCCCCGATGCTCCGTCTCTAGGGATAGGCAGGTGACTTCTCTCCTGCCGCTCACCCAGGAGGTTCTTATGAGGCCACACATTTCCCTCAATGTCCGCCATGTCCCGGCATCGGTCGAGTTCTACCGGAAGGTGTTCGGCGTGTCGCCGCAGAAACAGACAGACGACTATGCCAAGTTCGACCGGACAACCCCGGCGCTGAATTTGTCGCTGGTCTCGTCAACGGGCAGAATCAGTTCGGTCGACCATCTCGGCATCGAGGTGGATTCGCTCGAAGAGATCGCCCAGTGGAAATCGCGGTTGCAGACCGCCGGCGTGCGGAGCGCGTCGAAGAAAATACATCCTGCTGCTTTGCCAGACAGGACAAGCTCTGGTTCACGGATCCCGACGGGAATGCCTGGGAGGTCTTCCTCGTGCACGAGCAATTGGCCGTCGACGGACCGCTCAGCCAGACAGGCTGCTGCGTCCCGGCCCATTCCGGCGCGACCCGAGCGGCACCTTGCGCAGCGTCTTGATGCACGGTACCGTAGAAGGGCTCCGTTCGGAGAAATGACCATGACACAGAATAGACAAGACGTCTGGATGGAGGTGCGCGGGCGACTGCGCGCCTTCATCGCCAAACGAGTCGCAGACGATGCGGCGGTGGACGATCTACTCCAGGAAGTCTTTCTGAAGATCCACGACAAGATCGACCAGGTGCAGGATCCCCGCCGCCTGGTCTCCTGGATCTTCACCGTCACGCGCCATGTGGTTATCGATTATTACCGGACTTCACACCGGCATCGAGAACTCCCGGCAGGGCTGGCGACGGACGTTGAAGCTCTGCTGACGGCGGGAGAGCCAACGGAGGAGCGAGACGAGCCTCGCATCCAGCTCGCGAACTGCCTCCGCCCCATGGTGGATCAGCTGGCGCCGGAATACCGGGACGCCCTGAGGCTTGTCGAACTAGACGGGCTCACCCAACAGGTCGCCGCCACCAAGCTGGGCCTCTCCCTCTCCGGCATGAAGTCACGGGTACAACGGGGCCGTCGACAGCTGAAGGCCCTGCTGCATGACTGTTGTCTGATTCAACTCGATGCGCGGCACGGGGTCGCCGACGTAGCCCTCCACGATCCTACGACGAACCCCTGCGCCTCACCGGCCAGAATAATGCCGCCCCGCAGACTGGAACGATAATCGGACTGATGCCCATTGCGCCGGACAGGCCGGACTTGATAAAGATGAGTCTCACACTTTACTACCGGAGCACCTGACGACCATGTCATCCCGACCTCCCCTTCGCACCGACCGCCGCGTCTTGACTCATGCGCTATTGAGCCTGTTACTCCTGAGCCTCCTGCCTGCTTCCCTGCATGCCGCGCCGCGCGGTGGGAATAGCGGCAAGATGGAGGTGTTGCCGTCCCAGAAGGCGGCCCCGGCCGCGGTGTTTCTCGATGCCCAGGGGACTGAAGCCGACTTGCGCCGGCAGTTGCGGCTCAAGACCGGGGTGGTGGAGCTCGGCGCCGAGCTCCCGCAGACCCGCTACTCCGTGGCGCCGGTCGGCAGCTTCGGGTTCGTCCCTCAGCAAGGACTCGGGTTGGCCTTGGTCTCACAGAGTCCGGACATGGTGTTAGAGCGTGCGGCGCCTGCCGCCAATGCTTACGAGATCCATAAATTGGCCGACGGCAGCGCCTTGGTGGTGGGATTCGCCAGCGCGGACTTGAAGCCGTTACTGACCCCACAACTGCGCCCTAAAAATATCCGGCTGGCGCTCTACTCCAACCCCACCGAGAAGGCCCCACATATCGTCGCCGTTCCCCTCAGCAAATTGGCGGTCGATCAGATGCCGCATCGCGTGGATCCGAAGAGTCCCAACGGCCCCGTCGTCTTGGAAATGGATCTGCAGAGCAGCAGCAACCGGCAGTCGCCCCACGGGGGACAATAGTCTTATCGATCAGCAGGCAACGGCCTCGCTGTTCCCCGCTCGAGCAGCTCACCATAGCGGCAGCGGAAAATGCAGCGCGCCCGGTTATGATGATGCAGTTTCGCGCAATAGATCTGCCTGAGCCCCTTCGCACGCAGATAGAATTCAGCCGCAAGCAACATCCCCCCCATCGGAGCCGTGAGATACAGCCAGAATGCCGTCCACACATGAGCCGGAATCGCCGAGGCCAGCGTCCTGGCCGGATTCATGCTCATACCGGAAAGTGGCGCCTCGATTCCGATATAGGCCGCGACAAGCCCACCGGCTACAAGACCGGTGACCGGCGCAAGCGTTCTGTGGTTCGACAGGAACAAGACGGTCAGCATCAGACCAAAGGAGATGGCGGCCTCTGCCAGAAAAGCCGTGGCGATTCCCGCTTCGCCCGGCACGGTTACTACATAGTTGACCGCCGGATGTGCGAGGGCCATGCCGATTCCGGCCCTAGCCGCAAGGAGTCCGATGAGCCCGCCGGCTGCTTGCGCGAGTACATACCCGACTGCATCCACCCCGTCGATCTTGCCCAATCGATAAAACGTGAGCGTCACCGCCGGATTCAAATGGGCGCCGGATTGTTTGCCCCACGGTGAATAGATGATACCGATGGCGGTGAGCCCCATCGCCACGCCGGTGAGCGCACGGCGCGTGGCAGGATCGGGCAGCGAGGCGTGCAACGGAGAGCCGGGATACTCCAGCAGAGTCGTGACCACCGCGGCGGAGATCATGAAGAGGCCGAGACCGGCCGCTTCCATCAGATACTCCGGCCAATGACCGCGCGCGCGGTCAGCCCACTGACGCATGGGACACAGATATTCGTCCGGCGCGCGAGCGCGTCGGAATGGTAAGGGCCACTGCGGCGTTGACCGCGTAGCGAAGCCGGCGAGGCCGGGCGCCCTGGTAGTGGCGACTGACCCAGATTTCTTCCTCGCACCGTCCGCAACCGGGACAGCTCCACCGGGTGACGAGTAACGAGCCCCTCTCGTCCTCCACCGTCTGGCTGCTGCAGCTGAGCATGATATGGCAACAGATCATACAAAGCATGGCTGACACTCCTTGGCTTAGAACATGCGAAACAACGGTATAGACGGAGACGCCGCGCTGGCCGAGGCGGTCGCCGCCGAGTCCGGCGCGGCCGAACCGACCGACACCGGCCCCTCGATAGTTTCATCCTGATCCTCGCCGGACTCGACGACCCGGCTGCATCCGGCACAACGATAGCCCCAACGCCACCCGCCGACATAGACCTGCCCGTCGTTTTCGAGCAGATCGTACAGATGATCCTTAACCATGAAGGAGTGGCAGTGGCTGCATCGCATGGGTGCCTTCTTGCGCGGTGAGATGAGAGGTCGCTGGAACAGCGGCGTCGGGCAGGTGCGATTCCATCCACCAGCGCCAGCCGAGAAAGTCGATCTCCTGTTTGAACCACCAGAGTTTGGCGGCCCAGCGGAGTTCGCGGGTTCCCTGCTGAAGCTTGTGCCTGGTCCAATAGATTGTCGCGTTCATGGGCTCCCTCCGCTTCCCTGCCGATCAGTCGAGCACGGCTCAACGTTCTTACATCACCGGATGGGTGGGGCGCGGCGCAGTGCAACGAGCTGCGCATCAAGATGCCGCAAGGCCTCGATGGCCTGATCCCGGTAATAGGCCAACTCCTGTGTCCCGTATCTCGCAAGCACCCGTTGATAGAGCGCCCGCGCCTCAGCATCACGACCGATCCCCAGGGACACCATCGCGGCTCGCACCGTGCAGGCCGCCGCTAAGGCTTCAGGATCGACCGATGTTCGCAGGGGTTGCCGGGAGACCTGAACCCCGAACACGGCGATCCAAGCCGGCGGCGTCACGCCCGTGATCATGGCCTGCTCAAGATGATCGAGGACGGCTTGGAGCTGGGTCGGGTCCGTCGCAGTGCGGCATTGCTGATATCGTTCCCACAGCGGCCACACCGACGGAAGCTGGGTGCGGATCCAGGAGTCAGAGCCCCGGAGGGTCTGACATCCGCCAAGCACCATAATGAGTACACAACTGATCCAACGCATGGAAGTCAGTCGGCATGAGGACGGCGGTCTTACAGGAAAATGCCGAGGGAATTGGTGACTGAAAGAGGCTGTCAGGGCTTCTTCGCCTGCTGCCGAAAGGCGTCTTTCAACCGTGCGGTCGTTTCGGGAGAGGAACCCGTCGATCCGTTCGATTCGCCGGGAGCGGCATCCGCTGATCGACGCAAGGTCTGTCGAATCTGTTCTAACTGGCGCTTGTAGGCGGCACAGCCGGCACAGATCAGGAGATGAAACCGGAGCGCAAGTCTGGTGGACAGCGCCATCGGCCGGTCCATGGACTCTGATACAAGCCGCGTGATGTCGGTGCAGGGAGGGGTCAGGCGTGCGATCAATTCTGTGATCATGTCCTTGTTGCTCGATCCTCTGATGTCGTTCTTCCGCAGACCTGTGTGAGCAGACCGCTTGCAGGCCTTATAGAGGGAGTCGGACAAGCGGGAATATTCTTACACATTTCTAGAAATGGGCGCCTCTGGTCTCAAGCCTCATCCGGTACAGTGAATCCCCGCCCGTGATAAAGAGGGTCCGCCCGTCTTCACCCCACGCGACATTAGACGTCGGCCGCCCCGTCTCGATGGTGCCGAGGAGCGTCCCGTCCGGCGCCATGACACTAAGGCCGTCGGGCCGAGCGCCGAAGATATTGCCGTACCGGTCCACCTTGAATCCATCCGGCCCGAAGAAGGGATCCTTGCGCCAGCGAGTAGCATCGAAGAAGACACGCCCGTTTGTCACGGTACCGTCCGGCCTCACGTCATACGCCAACCATGCTGCGCGCTTCGGATCGACATCGGAGACGTAGAGGGTCTTCTCGTCCGGCGAGAATGCAATGCCATTCGGCGCCTTGATATCGGTAATCAATCGTGTGACAGCGCCGTCCTTCGCCACACGATAGACACCTTGTACCAGGGCTTTGTTCGGATCGTTGAAGACGCCGGGCAATCCGAATGGCGGATCCGTGAAGTACAGGTCGCCGTTCGATTTGTACACGAGATCGTTCGGGCTGTTGATCTGGTGGCCATAATAGCGCTCGGCCGATGGCGTGATCGTGCCGTCTGCTTCCAACCGTCCGATCTGCCGATCTCCATGCCGGCAGAGTACAAGGCGTCCGTTCGCATCGAACGTCAGGCCATTTGATCCGGGCTCCTTGCCGGCGTAGGGAGTCGCGCCACTGTAGCCACTGTTTTTGAGAAACGGGGTGACGCCCTTGTCCGGCGTCCATTTGTAGACCGTGTTGGCCGGAATGTCTGAGAACAGCAGGAAGCCGCCCTGCTTGTTCCACACCGGCCCTTCGACCCAGATGAAGCCATCGGCGATTTTTTCGAGCTGCGCATGCTTCGGCACAAGCTGATCGAAACGCGGATCGAGACTGGTAATCGTGACCGGGACTGGCTCAGCCCATGCCGTGAAATGGAACAGCAGGACGAAGATTCCCGACAGAATCACCCTGCCCGCCATGTGACTCATGGCCGCACCCCCGACACATTCATCCTTATGCGATAGATGCCGGTGAGCGCGGTGATATAGAGCGTCTTGCCGTCGTCGTCGCCCCAGGCCATGTTGTGCGGATCTTCCGGCCCTTTGATGAGCCCGAGCTGCTTGCCATCCGGGGAGATTATCCAGAGCCCGCCCGGCCCGGTTGAGTAGACGTTGCCCTTATGATCGACTTTGAGACCGTCGAGGGCGTCGGTGCCGGGTGCGTTTGTCATGTCGAAGAACAACCGGCTATTGGACAGCGTGCAATCGGGATTCACGTCGTAGCGCAGAATGACCTTCTTCTCGTCGTTCCAGTTGTCGACATAGAGTCTCTTCTCGTCCGGCGAGAACGCCAGACCGTTCGGAGCATCGAGGTCGGTGCTCACCAATTTCACCACGCCATCTTTCACGCAATAGACGCCGCTGTAGGGGAGTTCCCTGTGCGGATCGTCGAACACGCGAGGGAGCCCGAAGGGTGGATCGGTGAAGTAGAGTGCACCGTCGGATCGATAGACGAGGTCATTGGGGCTATTGAGGCGCCGGCCGTCATAGTGGTCGGCGAGCACCGTGATGTTGCCGCGCGGTTCGACCAGAATCACACGGCGATTCCCGTGCTGATTGATCGCGAGGCGGCCTTGGCGGTCGAGCGTCAACCCGTTCGAGCCGGGCTGATGATACTCCCCGACGTCGAATCCGCTATAGCCGCTCTTGGTGCGAAAGACGGATACCTGCCCTTCAGGTGACCAACGATAGATGATATTGGCGTTGGGATCGCTGAAGAGGAGATATCCCGATGTATTGGCGGTGGCCGGGACCCAGACCGGTCCCTCGGTGAAGAGAAAGCCACCAGCGAGTTTCTCTAACTGGGTGTGTGGCGCAACGATCTGATCGAGCGCCTCATCGACCTTGACGATCTCGGTCTTCACCAACTGTGTCGGGCCGATCTGGGCGGCCTTGTAAAAGTCGAGCATGGCCGACCGCACCCAGATAAAATTCCCCGGCGGGTTGGAAAGCGGGCCGTTGATACCGAAGACCGCGAGTTGAATCCGTTGTCCCGGCCGCGCATCCTTCGTCAGAACGACCCGATTCGGTGCGTTGAAACCTTTGATCAGGTGCCCACCCGGCTGCCCCAAGACTAGCGGCAGCTTTCCGTCGATCCAAATCTCCGCATAATCGTCGATCGCAACTTCGAAAACGACCGTGGCTCCGGTCGGATCGAAAGACCCAATCTTGTCCGGTATCGTCACACTCGTGCGATACCAATTGAAGCACAGCCGCCCAGTAGAGCGCCGTTCTTCGAGTTGAACCGGTTTGATCTGTTCCCATGTCGAATCATCGAAGTCGGCCGCGCCTGCGTGGAGGTCGATATCCTGCGTCCGATTCGGCGGGCCGGACGGCGCAAGATCCGCTCCCGGACCATGGTGATCGACCTCGATTACCTTGACGTTGCTATAGCGCCACTGGCCTTTCACGAGCGCAATCCCTTCGTCGGTCTTCAGATCGACGATCGCGTCCGGCCGCACCCCCGGCGCATCCCCCGTAACCTGCGCCCGGGCCAGACCTGAACAGAAAGCCAAAGTCATAGTCGCAAATACTGCGAGTGCATTTTGTCGCTGATTCATTTCATTCTCCGTCCTCGGAGGATGCTCAAAACGGTCATCCAACGAGGCCGCAGGCGATGCGGCCACCGGAGGCGTACCCTCTGGGGTACGTTGAGGATGGTCGCAAGACGAGAACAAAGTTGAGGACCGTTTTCAGCTTCCGTCTACCGCACCTTCACCACGTAGTAGTCAAACGGCGCTTCCACTTCTTTGAACCAATGCGGCACGCCATTCGGGATAATCACCACGTCGCCCGGCACCAGCTTCCGCGCCTCGCCGCCGGTGACAGTCGGCGCTCGGAACTCATGCGGCGCGATCGTCTTCGTGCCGACCGGCGTCCCGCCGGTGATCAACTGTGCCGTACCCTTGAGGACGTAGACGATGTCCGTATCGAACTCGTGGATTTCGACGACGCCCGCCTTGTCGCGGTGGCTAGCGTGCACCATGTAATTCCGAGCCGCGTGCATCATGCTCTCGTCGTCCCCGAGCAAGACGGCGCCTTTCGCAAAAGAAGCCGTGACTCTCTGGCTCTCGATGTAGGTGACGGGTAACGGCGAGTGGCCATTAACCATCCCGGCCATTTCCATTGAATCCAACGACTTGGCGCCGACGATCGCCAATTCCTCATCCTGTTGCGCACTGGCCGCACCGCTCACCCCGATCGCGCCGACGACCTTGCCTTCCCATTCGAGCGGAATCCCGCCTTGCAACGGGGTGAAGTTCTGGAGATCGCTGCCCAGCGTGACCATGGAGGTGCGTCCACCCTTGAGGACGTCTTCGAACACTTTGGTCGGCTTCTTAAAGAGCGCGGACGTGCGGGCCTTCCCAATCGCGATATTTGCGCTGGCAGCAAAGGTCTGATCCAGCCGTTCGAGCGCCAGAAGATTCCCGCCGTCGTCGACGACGGCGATGGAACCGCCCGGGGCATTCACCTTTCTTGCCTCCGCAACCGTTGCGGCAATGACCGTCTTAGCTCCTTCGAGTGTAAGCGCACGCGTATCGGACACCGATCCGGTCTGTGCCAGTGACACACTGCTTACACAGACCACTGCGGAGATGAATAAGATTGCATGTTTCATGATGCGGCCCTTTCTTCAGCCATCAGCTGTCAGCATCCAGCACATGCATCCGAGCTGATCGCTGAAGACTGTCAGCTACTGAGTGGTGAATCCTGCGGCGACAGCAGCCCCGACGAGTGCGATGTCTTCATCCTGCTGGGGCGTTTCTCCGCTGACGCCGATGGCGCCGATGACCTTCCCCTTCACGGTGATCGGCACGCCGCCTTGCAATGCGACGGCTCCGTGCAGGGCCAAGGCCGACACCCGGCCGTTCTTCACTTGGTCTTCAAACACCTTGCTGGGCCGTCGATAAATCGCAGCGGTTCTGGCCTTGTCGATGCCGACATTGACGCTGGCCACTTGCGTGTCATCCAGCCGTTGCAGCAACAACAAGTTGCCACCGTCATCCACGACTGCGATCACCACGCGAGCTCCTTCCGCCTTGGCCTTGGCTTCCGCGACGGCCGCGATCTGCTTGGCCCCGTCCAGCGTGAGCGCGGTTTTTTCCATGAGCTGCGCGGCGGCGGGACCTGCCGCCACGAAACCGATGATTGCCGCCATCGCCATTCGAAGCATAGACACCTCCTTGTCACCATCGTCACGCTGCATTCAGCCGACGGCCGCCAGCTTCACGCTTCCGAAAAAGCTGAGGGCTGACAGCCGATGGCCAATCACTACCGCCCCATCGCCATGCTGTTGTGCTTCCCCATGGCGTTGTCCGCATGCATCGAAGCGGCTTCGCCGGCCGCAGTCATAATCGGCTTGGCGAATGAAGCCGCGCCGAGCAACGCTTCGGCCCAGGCGCAGTAGATCTGCACCTTCGCCACATCGTGGATGTATGACGAGATGGTGATCGTTCGATTTTCTTTGTCGCCCTTGATCTTCAAGCGCTGCAACAAAAACACATTTCCTTTGGTGTCGACCACCTGCCAGTGTGGAGCGGGCGTGTCGGGAATCTTGAATTCCTCCGACCAGGTCAACGTATCGTTGTTCCCCTGCCGGCCGTGCATAGCGGTGCCGGTATTGGCCTTCACGCCCTCAAACTTGCTCGTGGTATGCGCATCGGCCGCCAAGCCGTTCGACGCCACAAACAACCCTGTTGCCATCACCAGAGACAACAGTCCCATCGTCACCGTGCGTTTCATCGCAATCCTCCCTGTAAGGTGAATAAGAAGCGGGGTGCTTGTCTTCAGCATCCCCTTGTGCGCGTATGTCTTTCCGATGGCGGAGTTCTTACAGAGCATCACGGGGAAGACCGCGGCAGAGCGCCCGAGCAGCGCTCCGCGCAACCAGCAGAAGAGACGCCAAGAAGTTGAGGGTTGTTGATGCGATGAAAGAGAAATTGGCTGGGGGACTAGGAATCGAACCTAGGTAGCCGGCTCCAAAGGCCGGCGTCCTACCGCTAGACGATCCCCCAGCGCGGTACGAAACGAAGACGTCGGCCTGAGAGTACGGCGTGGGAAAGAATTTTTGGCTGGGGGACTAGGAATCGAACCTAGGTAGTCAGATCCAGAGACTGACGTCCTACCGCTAGACGATCCCCCAACCGACGCACACAGTAATATACGGATCGTGACTCCGTCAAGATCGTCGCGAATTTATTGACAGAATTCGTCTTATGAAGCTGTGGCTCGTTCAAGTCCTCGCCGGAGACGGAGGAGCGTCCGGTCTCGCCCCAGGACCTCCATGACCTCAAACAGCCCAGGGCTGGCGGTCCTGCCGGTCAAGGCGACACGCACTGGCTGAGCGATCTGGCCCATTTTGAGGCCTTCTTCTTCCGCGAACTTCTTGAACGACTCTTCCCATACCTGTTTCGAAAACGCGGGAAAGTCCTCGAACCGTGCGATCAGCTTACCGAGCACCGGCGCGATGGCCGGCGTGAGAAATTTCTTGGCGGCTTCCTCTTCGAGGAGGACCGACTCGCCGAAGTACGGCCGCACCCAGTCCACCATCTCAACCAGGGTCTTCGCCCGTTCCTTCACCAGGACCACCAGCTGAGCCAACCACTCGGGCGACACCGCCTTGACCTGTTCCTGCAGACCGGCCTGCTCTAACAGCGGAACGAGTGCCTGCGCCACCTGGCTCGGCGAGGTCGTCTTGATGTATTCGGCGTTGATCCAGAGCAGTTTCTCGGGATTGAACACGGCCGGGGAGGACTGGACGTTCTTCCAGGAAAACTTTTCGATGAGTTCCTGCCGGGTAAACAGTTCCTGATCCCCGTGCGACCAGCCCAGCCGGACCAGATAGTTCACCATCGCCTCGGGCAGGTAGCCCATGTCTTTGTAGGCCATGATCGACGTGGCCCCGTGCCGTTTGGAAAGCCGGGATTTGTCCGACCCCAGAATCATCGGCAGGTGGCCGAATTGCGGGACTGGAAACCCCAACGCCTGAAAGATTGGAATTTGGCGTGGTGTGTTGGTCAAATGGTCATCCCCACGAATAACGTGGGTGATGTTCATGAGCGCATCGTCGACCACGACGGAGAAATTGTAGGTCGGATACCCGTTTGAGCGGAGGATGATCAGATCGTCTGCCGCACTATTGTCAAACGTGATCTTCCCTTTGATCAAATCATCAACCACGATCTGACCTTCTTGCGGGGCCTTGAATCGCAACGCGGCATCGCCCGAGGGATTTGTAACCCCGAGAGTCCGGCAGCGCCCGTCGTATCGAGGCGACAGCCCTTTCGCCTCGGCTTCTTTGCGGCGGGCTTCCAGTTCCTCAGCCTTGCACACACACCAGTAGGCCTGGCCTTTGTCCAGCAGCGCCAGGGCATGGCTGCGATACAGCTCCATGCGCTCAGTTTGACGAAACGGTCCTTCGTCCCAATCCAGCCCCACCCATTTCATGCCTTCGATGATGGCCTGAATAGACTCGTCAGTCGAACGATCCTGGTCCGTGTCTTCAATCCGCAGGACAAAGATCCCGTTTTGTTGGCGCGCATAGAGCCAATTGAATAGCGCAGTCCGGACTCCCCCGATATGAAGGAACCCGGTCGGACTGGGTGCGAAGCGGACACGTACTTGAGTCATGCATTCATCTCATTAGTGGGGTGGAAAGGCCGGTATCTATAGCACGCAGGGAAAAGTGTTGTACAGAATCAGGCCGGTTCTGCTATGAGGATAGACACCGGTCGTATGGCAGAACTTACCCAACCAGCCGTCGTGCTCTCCACGCTCGATCTCACACCCCATGTGCGGCAACTGGTCCTTCGCCCGCTCCAGCAGAAGATTGTGTTTCAGCCGGGACAATGGGTCTCGGTCAAGTTGCCGGTTGGAGCCAAGCCCCCGCTCAATCGCGCCTACTCAATGGCCGATCCTTCTTCTCCCTACGGTGAGTTGACGCTGGTGTTTGACCGCATCCCTGAGGGGATTGGCTCGAATTACCTCTATCAGCTGAAATCCGGCGATGAAATTCCGCTCTCAGGCCCTTATGGGAACTTTGTGCTGCCGATGCCCCTGGATCGGGAACTGCTCTTCATCGCCCGCTATACCGGTCTCGTCCCGATTCGCTGCCTCCTGAAACAACTGGTCGCAGCCCACGCGATCACCTCAGTGCTCCTCATCGCAGTGGCGCCGTCGGAGGACGAGCTGTTGTTTCATCAGGAATTGCTCACCATGGCCGTTCATTCCCCTTCCTTCCGCTACTTGCCCCTAGTCGCACCGGGCGGAGAAGCAGAGGCGGTCGCGCAAACAGCGGCGATGTTGCGCCCCCTCGTGGAAGGACAACCGAAAGTCATCCCGATGATCAGCGGCACCAAGGGATTTGTCCGGCCCTTACGCGCGGCGTTGATGGAATACGGATACGACCGGAAGGACGTGAAGACAGAAACCTTCGATTAGTGCCCTTCCCTGACGAGATTCTTGTTCACGGCGGGAATCTCCACCACGATGTCCTTTGTGCCGTTCGGCACACATTGGCAACCGAGTCGAGACTGCAATGTCGTAATCGGAGCCTCGTCTAGCTGATCGAATTCATCGTCAGTCCCTTCGCTGCAGCTCTCAAGCCCTTGCTTGACGATCACATGGCAGGTCGAGCAGGCACAGACCCCCCCACACACATGCTCCAGATCCACCCCGTTGGCCATCGCTATGTCAAGAATGCTTCCCGGCAATCCGGTTGGGCCATAGGGAATCTTTGCCGGATCAACGGCGACCTTGGTCACGGTGCCGTCCGGCTCGATATACGTAATGGTATAGGAGGATCGGGGAAGCTCATATTCCGTCTTTTCGATATAAGGGTTGGTGCCTCCCATATGCTTGATCCTTTCTCTCCGGAAAATGCTGGATTCCGTTGTTGACAGCTCTAAAAGTTGCGTGGTATCTTTAGTCCGACCTTATTGATCGGAGATCATTATAGTCTCCGATCTCAATGATCGGCAATAGGCATGTTGAAGATTTCAAAAAAAGCTGACTACGCCCTCATGGCCCTCCAGCACATCGCCTCGGTGCAATTCGGTGACGTGACTCCGGGCCGGGTTGTAAATACGAAAGAAATCGCAGAAGAGTACCACATCCCGCTCGAACTCTTAGCAAAGGTGCTTCAGACCTTGGCGAAGAACGGGCTGATCGAAAGCCATAACGGTCCCAAGGGCGGTTACGTCCTGGCCCGCAGCACCAGACAGATTACGATCGCGCAGATTCTCGAAGGTATCGAAGGGCCGCTGGGCATTACGGATTGCTCGCATGAAAAAGAAGGCGAACTCTGCCTCCAGCGCGAGCACTGCAACATCCGCACACCGCTGCTCAAGGTACAAGACAGCATTTATCAGCTTCTCAACAATATGACGTTGCAAGACATGATGGGCGGAACACCTCTCATCACGATTCAGTCTCCCACGGCACAAGGAGTCGCACAATGAAGCTCCCTATTTTCCTGGATAATCATTCAACCTCCCCGATGGATCCCCGGGTGCTGGAGGCCATGCTGCCCTACTTCATCGAGAAGTTCGGCAACGCCGCCAGCCGCAACCATGCCTTCGGCTGGGCGGCAGAAGAAGCGGTTGAAAATGCCCGCAAGCAGATCGCGAAGCTGATTAAGGCTGATTCCAAGGAAATCGTCTTCACCAGCGGCGCGACTGAATCGGACAATCTGGCGATCAAGGGCGTGCTGGAGATGTACAAGGAGAAGGGCGATCATATCATCACCTCCTCGACCGAACACCGCGCAGTCATCGACACCGCCAAGGCCCTCGAAGCGAAGGGCAAAGCGACGGCGACCTATCTCCCGGTGGATAAATTCGGCATGGTGAATCCGGAAGATGTGCGGAAGGCGATCACGGACAAGACGGTCCTGATTTCCGTGATGCTCGCCAACAATGAAATCGGCACGATTAACCCGGTGAAGGAAATCGGCAAGATCGCCAAGGGAAAGGGCGTGCTCTTCCATTGCGATGCGACGCAAGGCGTCGGCAAAATCCCGGTCGATGTGCAGGATATGGGGATCGACCTGATGTCGTTCTCGGCCCATAAGATCTATGGCCCGAAAGGTGTCGGCGCCCTCTATGTCCGAAAGAAGAACCCCCGCGTGCGGATCGCCGCGCAAATGGACGGCGGCGGACACGAGCGCGGCATGCGCTCCGGCACTCTGCCGGTGCCGATGATCGTCGGATTCGGCAAAGCCTGCGAATTGTGCGAGCAGGAAATGGCCACGGAATCGGTACGTCTGGCTGCGATGCGCGATCGCCTGCAGGCCGGCATCATGAAAGAGATTGACGAAGCCTATCTCAACGGCCATCCGACTCAGCGCTTGCCGCATAACCTGAATATTTCCTTCGCCTACGTCGAAGGCGAATCGCTCCTGATGGGCATGAAGGACATCGCGCTCTCGTCCGGCTCGGCCTGCACCTCGGCGACGCTGGAACCGTCCTACGTCCTGCGGGCTTTGGGCGTCGGCGTGGAACTCGCCCACTCGTCCATCCGCTTCGGCCTTGGCCGCTTCAATACGGATGAAGAGATTGACTACACGATCAAGAAGGTTATTGAGATCGTCACGAAGCTGCGTGAAATGTCTCCATTGTACGAAATGGCCAAAGAAGGGGTCGATTTGAAATCCGTTCAGTGGGCGGCCCACTGATCCAGCCCACTGACTCAGATAGACACGAGGAGGACGCACCATGGCATACAGTGACAAAGTCGTTGATCATTTCAATAATCCCCGGAACATGGGGAGCTTCAAGAAAGACGAAGAGGGCGTGGGAACTGGGATGGTCGGTGCGCCCGAGTGCGGCGACGTCATGAAGCTGCAGATCAAGGTCCAGAACGATACGATCGTCGATGCCAAGTTCAAAACCTTCGGCTGCGGCTCCGCCATTGCCAGCTCCAGCCTGGCCACCGAATGGCTCAAGGGCAAGACCATCGAAGAGGCCCAAAAGATTAAGAACACCGACATCGTTCATGAATTGAACCTGCCACCGGTCAAGATCCACTGTTCGGTTCTGGCTGAGGATGCGATCAAGGCGGCACTGGCCGACTATCAGAAGAAAGCCGACACAAAGTAACGGCAGAAGGGAACGCACTATGGACGCCACGAATACGGAAGCCCAGACCCCGGTCATTTCGCTCACCGATGCAGCGATTAAGGAAGTGAAGCGCCTGATCAATGTCCAAGGCATCGAAGAAGGCGGCCTCCGCCTCGGCGTCAAAGGGGGCGGCTGCTCCGGTCTGAGCTATACCATCAACTTCGACGAAAAGATCGGCCAATACGACCAGGTCTATGACTTCGACGGCGTGAAGATCATTGTGGACGCCAAGAGTGCGATCTACCTGCAAGGCACCCAGATGGACTTTCACAAGGACCTGATGGGCGGGAATTTCAAGTTCGTGAATCCGAACGCCAACAAAACCTGCGGCTGCGGAGAGTCTTTTTCGGCTTAAACGAGTACCGCCCATGGATGGACACAATCATACCCATAGCACCGGTGACCGGCGCGAGCTGCAAATGGCTCGCAGTATGTGCTGGCACTGCCAATCCGAGGTCTCGGGAGAATACTTTTGCGATCGCTGCGTGAAGGTCCAGCCGGTGTCGAAGGAATTGGACTACTTCACCTGCTTCGGCATTCCCCGCCGATTGGCCCTCGATCAGCAACAGATGGAAACCAAATTCTACGAATTGAGCCGGGCGTTCCATCCCGACTTTTACCAGAATAAGAGCGATGCGGAGCAGACCATCAGCCTCGGCAACTCGGCCATGCTGAATACCGCCTATCGCACGCTGCGGGATCCGATTCAGCGAGCCGAATATCTGCTGGACCTCGAAGCCGGCTCGGTGAAAGAGATCCGGACGACACCGCCCGCCGACCTCTTCGAAGAAATCCTCGAACTCCAGGACACGCTCGATGAATTCCGCGCCAGTGACCGGACCTCCGACGCTGCCGCTGCGCTCCGTTCACAGCTCCAATCCGAACGCACCACGCTTGAGGGTCGGCAACGAGATATGGAAACCCAACTTCACCAACTCTTCGGCCGGTGGGATGAGCTACAAGACCGCGGCGAAGCCACCGAACAGGCGCGCACCGAACGGGACCGTATTCTGAAAGATATGCGGGACATCCTCTCCAACCGCACCTACGTCAAGAACATCGTCAACGACCTCGTCGCCACCATCGCATAATCACCATGGCACGCATCGTCGGCATAGATCTCGGAACAACGAACTCCCTTGTCGCCTATATGGACGAGGGCACGCCCCGTGTCATCGCAGGACGCCACGAGCGGGCCATGGTCCCCTCCGTCGTTGCGCTGACCGATAACGGGCTCATCGTCGGCGATCCGGCGAAAGAACACCTGACCAGAAACCCCGAGCGGACCGTCTATTCCGTGAAGCGGTTCATGGGCAAGGGCCTGGCCGACGTTCAGGACGAACTGGCCTACTTTCCCTATACGCTCACCGAGAAAGGCGGAGTCATCCGGATCAAGCTCGGCGAGAAGACCTATTCGCCGCCGCAGATTTCCGCCATGATCCTGAAGGAGTTGAAGCTCCGGGCGGAAGCCTTTCTCGGTGAGAGCATCACCAAAGCCGTCATCACCGTCCCCGCCTACTTCAACGACAGCCAGCGCCAGGCCACCAAAGACGCCGGTATGATCGCGGGGCTTGAGGTTCTGCGCATCATCAATGAGCCAACCGCAGCCTCGTTGGCTTATGGGCTCCAAGAAAAGACGCAGGGAACCATCGCGGTCTACGATCTCGGCGGCGGGACTTTCGATATATCAATCTTGAAGTTGAAGAACGGTATCTTCGAAGTGCTTGCCACCAATGGAGACACCCACCTGGGCGGCGACGACTTCGACCAGTTGATCGCCGACATCTTCGTCGCGGACATTCGCCAGCAGTACGGGCTCGACCTCAAGGCTCATCCCGATCATATGCAGGGAATCCGGCTTGAAGCCGAGCGGGCAAAAATCCGCCTCTCGGACGAACTCAAGACCACCGTGAACCTCGAACTTCCTGACGGCAAGGGTCTGTTCACCCGCGAACTCACGCGCGAACACCTGGAGTCGCTCTGCAACGCCCTGGTGGAACGTACGCTGGGACCCTGCCGTCTCGCCCTCAAGGATGCGGGGCTGACTGCAGCCGACATCGACGAAGTTGTGCTCGTCGGCGGCTCGACCCGCATGCCGCTGGTCCGTCAACGCGTGCAGGCTCTCTTTGGCACGCAACCGCATTGCGAGCTCAACCCGGACGAAGTCGTGGCCCTCGGCGCCGCCGTGCAGGCCGATATTCTGAGCGGCGGCACGACCGACATGCTCCTCCTCGACGTGACGCCTCTTTCGCTGGGCATCGAAACGATGGGCGGGGTCATGAGCAGCCTCATCCGCCGCAACACGACAATTCCCGCCAGCGCCAAGGAGATGTTCACCACCTATGTGGACGGACAGACCGGCGTAGACATCCACATTCTCCAGGGCGAACGGGAACTGGCGAAAGACAACCGCAGCCTGGCCCGTTTTCGGTTGAAAGTTCCGCCGCTGCCAGCGGGAGTGCCGCGCATCGAAGTGACCTTCCTGATCGATGCCAACGGCATTCTGAACGTCATGGCCAAAGACATGCGCACCGGTGAAACCCAGTCGATCGAGGTCAAACCCTCCTACGGGTTGTCGGATCAAGAAGTGGAGCGGATGATCGAAGACTCCTTCAAGTTCGCCGCAGACGATGTCAGCGCGCGAAAGTTGATTGAAGCCCGGCTCGACGCCGGAGCCTTGATCATCACCACGGAAAAGTCCTTAACCGACGGCGGGCAGCTCATCTCCGCCGCCGAGGTCACCGCCATTCGCCAAGTACTCTCGGCACTGGCTGCGGCCAAGGATGGGAACGACCCCCGCGCCATCCGCGCTCGCATGGCCGAGCTTGAACAAGCCGCGAAAGGCCTGACTGTAGCCATGTTGGACGATTCCCTCAAGCGAGGGCTGCAAGGCAAAAAGGTCTCTGAAGTTACGTAATCCCTGATAACGAGGATACCCGATGGATTTGAAGTGGCAGAATACGGAAGATATTGCGATTCGACTGGTCGAGAAACACCCGGACGCGGATCCGCTGGCCGTTCGATTCACGGACATGCACGCCTGGATCGTGGCACTGCCGGATTTTAAAGATGATCCCAAGAAGTCGAACGAGAAGATCCTCGAAGCGATTCAGATGGCCTGGCATGAGGAATACCAAGACTCACAATCCTAACAACTCACGGCGAAGCGATACCCTCCCCGACAGGCCCCCCTTCAGGAATCTGATCCAGCTTATAGAAATCGGTCGGCCCGAGACGGCGCGCAGCCGATTGGGTGGGTTCGCTTCCTTTGGCGAACAGCTCGACTGAGCCTTTCTCTCCGTCCCCTTCCTGCTCCGACTCCAGCAGCCCGGTGGTCGGATCGACTTTTACATAGGTGATGCCTTCAGGAATTTCAAACGGCACCACCGGCAATTGGAGCAAGGCCTCCTTCATGAACTGGATCCAAATCGGCAGCGCCGAACGGGCACCGGTCTCGCTTTCTCCCAAGGGCCGGCGATCGTCAAATCCGACATATACCCCCGTTACCAAGTTCGGAGCTCCACCGATAAACCAGGCATTGATGTATTCGTTCGTTGTGCCGGTCTTGCCGGCGATCGGTCGATCGATCACCTTCGCCGCCTGACCGGTCCCTTTCTGAATCACATCTTCCATCATGTTGGTGATCAGATAGGCCGTCTCCTTCGCGATGAGTTCGTGCGGCTGATCCTCCATGGCTTCAAGTGTCTTGCCGGTACTGTCCTTGGCCACCTTAATCGCAAAGGGCTCGGCTCTCGTCCCCTTGTTCAGAAACACGCCGTAGACCGAGGTCAGTTCCAGCAGCCCGATAGAGGACGATCCCAACCCCAGGGATAAATCTGCGGGAAGCGGACTTGTGACGCCGACCGTTCGCGCAAACTCAATGACATTCTTGATGCCCACCTTGTCCAGCAATCGCACGGTGGCCAGATTATGTGAGTGCGCCAGGGCATCGCGCAGCGTCACCATCCCGTGGAATTTCCGTCCATAGTTCTCCGGCTTCCAGATTTTATCGTCGGCTTCCTGCTCGTACACCACCGGCGCATCGAGAATTTGCGTCGCAGGACTCATCCCCTGCGCCATCGCCGTGGCGTAGATCACCGGCTTAAACGCTGAGCCGGGCTGCCGGCGGGCCTGGACCGCGCGGTTATATTCGCTGCGGGAAAAATCGTAGCCACCCACCATGGCACGAATAGCCCCCGTCCGAGGGTCAACCGCAACCAGCCCACCTTCGACAATCGGCGTCTGCTCCAGAGTCAATTGCATCCCGTCCTTGGCGAGTTTCTTGACGCTGACCTCAATCACATCGCCCGGCTTCAAGGCTTTCTTGACGTCAGGCGTCACCACCACATCCTGTGTTGGATCAGTCCCTTTCAACACACGTTTGGCCCAGGCCATATCGTCGAATAGAAGCTTGGCCGTCTGATCCCCGAGTTGGACGACATAGTGATCCTTCGCCTGCTTCAGCACGATGCCCTCAAGAAAATCCCCGGCCTTGATCGGTTGATCCGAAAGCGGAGCCCCGGGGATTTGCACCGTCGCAAGATCGACTGTCTTCTTTGGGCCACGCCACCCTTGGCGTTTATCGAGATCCCGCACGCCCGCAAGAAACGCACTCTCCGCAGCTCGCTGCATTTCCAGATTCAGCGTGGTGAAGATCTGCAACCCGCCCTTGTACACCATCGATTCGCCGTATTTTGCGACCAGCTGCTGGCGCACATGTTCGACGAAATAGGGCGCAATGTGCTCACTGCCAGGCCGACGGAACTTCAATTCCTCTGCGATCGCGGCATCGCGCTCAGCGACGGAAATGAATCCCGCCTCTTCCATACGCGCGAGCACATGCTCCTGACGCTTCTTCGCCCGCTCGTAGTTCGTGAACGGGGAGAACCGGCTCGGCGACTTCGGCAGTCCGCCGAGAAACGCGGACTCGGCGAGCGTGAGTTTTTCGATCTCTTTTCCGAAATACGATTGCGCCGCGGATGCCACTCCGTAGGACCCCTGACCGAAATAGATCTGGTTCAAATAGGTTTCAAGAATCTGCTCTTTCGTGGACACCGCTTCCATCTTATAGGCCAGGATCAACTCCCGCAGCTTCCGATCATACGATCGCTCTGCGGACAAGAAGAGAGACCGCGCCAATTGCTGCGTAATCGTGCTTGCCCCTTCCACCTTCTTCCCGCCGTGGCGAAGGTTGGTCCACGCAGCTCGCAAAATCCCGATATAGTCCAGCCCAGGATGCTCGAAAAACCGCACGTCTTCCGTCGCAATCACGGCATGCGTCAATGTTTTCGGAATGTGGTCCAGAGGGGTCAGCGTCCGCCGCTCGATAAAGAACTGGCCAATCGGCTGCCGATCGTCGGCATAGACCGTCGTGACCAAACTCGGTTGATACCCCTGCAAGAGGTCCAAGGGGGGAAGATCCTGAGCCAAATGCCAGATCACGCCAGCCGCAGCCGTGACGCCCACAATGCCGAGGGCACACAGCGTCAAGAGGGTGATCTGCCACCAACGCCAGGGACGACGCGAAGGCTGCTGTATTTCAACGAACCGGTCGTCACCAGGCATTCAGGCACGCTCCAAAGGGAAAAAGAATCTGGCAGGGTCGCCCCGTCACCTTACAATGCATCCCCCCAAAACTCAAGCAGACCAGGCAATCAGACCCGTTACACCAGAGGCCGTCTTCCCGGAAGGCGGGGAGCGGAGTCCTACAGACCACCCCACTCATCAACCGCTCAAGATTGCACGGGAATTTACCGAGAAGATAGCCGGAGATGTGGCACTGTTCTGCGCTCCGGCGGTCCATCCTTGGCTAAGGGTTATCGCCTAACGAACTGAACCATTGCATTCGTGACCGGATGCCACCGAGCGTGATGAAGCCTTCTATACAGCCGCAAGATGAATATCGACGCCACGACGCCCTGTTGCGCTATGGCATCCTGGACTCCCAAGCTGAGCCGGCCTTCGACGACCTATGCCAGCTCGCGACACAAATCTGCGGAGCCCCCATGGCCTACATCGGCTTCATGGATCGGACCCGCCTCTGGTTCAAATCCCGCATCGGAATTCCCCAGACCGAACTCCCGCGAGATCGCTCGCTCTGCGCCCATACCATCATGCAATCGCACCCCATCGTGCTTCCTAATGCCTTGGCCGATCTTCGATTCGCGAATCATCCCATGGTCACGGGAGAGCCGTTCATTCGCTTCTACGCAGGCATTCCACTCCTCACTGCCGATGGCGATGCGATCGGCACCCTCTGTGTGCTCGACCGTCATCCCCGCCATGTCAGCCAAAAACAGGAGCAGGCCCTCACCGCCCTGGCACGGCAAGTTATAAGCCAGTTGGAGCTCCGCCAACGCGCCAAGCAACTCGCCCAGAGTGCCCAAGCCCAGCGGCAAGCCGAAGCGATGCATGAGCGGCTGCTCCTGGCATTGGGACATAGCACCGAGGGCGTCGCCCTCCTGACCAAAGAAGGCCGCTATACGTTCGTCAACGACGCCTTTGCCGGCATGTATGGCTTTCGTCCCATCGACCTCATCGGACAATCCTGGACGACGCTCTATCCACCCGAATGGGTCGCGAAACTCGACGACGTGTTTTTCCCCCTCCTCCGACAGCACGGCATCTGGCGGGGAGATCTGATCGGCCGCACCAAATCCGGCGAGTCCATCTGGGTCGAAGCCTCCTTGAAAACGCTTCCGGAGCGGCACCATGAAGAACAGTGGCTGATCTGGACCTGCAGCAACATCACCGCGCAAAAACAGGCGCTGGAGGAAATCGCCGACACTCGGGCACGTCTGCAAACCGTCCTCGATTCCGCCACGGAAATCGGCATCATCGCCACCAATCCGCAAGGCCTCATTACGCTCTTTAACTTCGGCGCCGAGCGCCTGCTCGGCTACCAGGCCGATGAAGTCATCGGACAGCGCACCCTCGACTCTTTCCACCTCCCGTCGGAAATAGCCGTTCGCGGGCATCAGCTCTCTGAACGATTCGGACGTCCGCTGGCCGGTGCCGATGTCCTGGTTGAAGCGGCGCGCATGGGAGGCTACGAAGAACGGGAATGGACCTACCTTCGCAAAGACGGCGACGGCATTACCGTCAGTCTGGTCGTCACGGCCGTGCGAGGGCCCAACGGCGCGCTGACAGGATTTCTCGGCATTGCGAAAGACGTCACAGCCTTGAAACAGGTGACACTCCAGACTGAGGCCCAGCAAGAATTATTATCCGCGATTTCCGAAGTGCAGGACGCGTTTATCTCAGACATCCGGACCGAAGAGATGTTTGCCAGACTGCTCACCCGACTGCAAATCCTCACTCGGAGTCCCTACGGAATCGTTGGGGAGGCGGAATTCACCAACGAGGCTCCCCCATCTCTCCACATCCATGCCCATACGTTCCCTGCCACGTCAGAGCCCTCGTCAGAGAAACAGGAGAAAGTCCTCCAGCAACATTTGCAACGGGTGCTTACCACCGGGCACCCAGTCCTGATTAATGATTCCGGCCATCCCTCTTTTCAAACACTCCTCGGCCTTCCGCTGTTAGAAGGTGATCGAGTGGTCGGGGTTGTGGCCATGGCCGGACGACCGGAGGGCTATCACGCTTCACTGATCGACTATCTGAATCCGTTTCTCCAAACCTGCGGCCAGATTCTGCGGTCCTATCGGAATACGATGCAGCGACAAACCGCTGAGCAAGCGCTGACGCGACACACAGCTTGGATGCGGGCCATCCTGGACCATGCGGCCGACGGCATCATCACCATCGACGAGCGCGGCACCGTCACCTCGTTCAATCCCTCGGCGGTACGGATCTTCGGCTACACAGCCGAAGAGATCATCAACACCAACATCTCCCGCCTCATGCCGGAGCCGCACCAATCAGCCCATGACGGCTATCTCCAACACTATCGCCAGACCGGTCACGCCAACGTCATCGGGAAAGAAGTGGAAGTCGCCGGCGTCAAGAAAGACGGCACATTATTTCCGATCGAACTGGCCATCAGCGAAATCCGTCTCGCAGACAGCCGGTTCTTTACCGGATTTGTCCGGGACATCACCGCGCGCAAAAAATCGGATGAGGCTATACGGATCGCTGCCGAGCATCTCGAATCACAGAATCGCGAACTCGAGCAAGCGCGAGATCAGGCCTTGGCAGCTACGCAAGCCAAGAGCGCGTTCCTCGCCACGATGAGCCATGAAATCCGTACCCCCATGAATTCTATCATCGGCATGGCCGATCTGTTGCTGGGAACCACGCTCACCGACGAACAAAAGAATTTTGTGAATCGGTTCAGTCGGGCGGCGAACGCCTTGCTGGGACTGATTAACGACATTTTGGATTTATCGAAAATCGAATCCGGCCATATGACGCTGGAAACTATTCCCTTCGATCTTCGGGAACTCGTCGAAACCACCGGCGAACTCATGGCTGTGCGGGCACAGGCAAAAGGGCTCGAACTCATCACCCATGTGGCGCCTGATGCCCCACAGTTCGTGATGGGAGATCCCACGCGTCTGAGGCAGATCCTGCTCAACCTCCTCGGCAATGCCATTAAATTCACCGAGCGGGGCGAAATCATCCTGCGGGTGCAGCCGCACGACGCCTCCCCAGAGGGCCTGCTGCATTTCAGCGTGACGGACAGCGGCATCGGCATTCCCGAAGACAAGCTGAATACAATCTTCGAAAACTTCACGCAAGTCGATTCCTCCACGACGAGAAAATACGGCGGCACCGGGCTGGGGCTCAGCATCTCCCGGCGCCTGACTGAACTGATGGGCGGACGCATCTGGGCTGAAAGCACGCTCGGAGCGGGCTGCACCATGCATGTCACCGTACGCCTGCCGCAGGCCGCCTCAGAGCCTCCCGCCGGCGACGGGACCGGCCTGCGCCTGACCGGCACGCGCATGCTGATCGTCGATGACCATGAAACCAATCGCCTGGTCTGCCACGACATCCTCGCCCGAACAGACGCCAGTATCGTCGAAGCCGGTGACGGCCCTGCCGCGTTGGCTGCGATGCAGAAGGCCCACACCGACGGCATCCCATTTCATCTCGTCATCCTCGATTGTCGCATGCCGGAAATGGACGGTTTCTCCGTCGCCGAGGCGATGCGCGCATCCCCGGAATTATCCAAGACGCCAACCATCATGCTGACATCCGACGCGGGCAGCGGAAACGCGACGAAAGCTCACGCCTTGGGCATTCGCCAGCATCTCAGCAAGCCCATTCGAAGCATAGCGCTGCTCAACGCCGTCCACAGTACCCTGACCGAAATACCACAGATCTCCCTCGACCAGACTCCGGCAACCACTCCGCTCCCAGCATCCGCCGAAACACCGCATGTCCCGGCCCGACCGTCTGCGATAGGCCGAATCCTCCTCGCCGAGGATCTCGAAGACAATCGCGACGTCGTCGCGCTCTTCTTGAAAACCACAGCCTATGAACTCGACATGGCAGAAAATGGGGCGATCGCATTGGAGAAGTTCAAAGCGGGCACCTACGATCTCGTCTTCATGGACATGCAGATGCCCGTCATGGACGGGTATGTCGCCACCCATCGGATTCGGGAATGGGAACACGAACACCGGCGCGCGCCGACTCCGATCTTGGCGCTCACGGCCAATGCATTCCCCGAAGAACTCGAGAAAAGTCTTTCGGCCGGCTGCACGGCGCATCTCACGAAACCGATTAAGAAAAAGGCGCTGCTGGAGGCCATTCGCCACTATGCCCGACATCCCGATCACCAGGAGGCTGCTTGATGCACATCACACCCCCACTTCATCCGGTATCGACAGACGACGCGATGATCGTCCACGTGGAAGCGGATTTTGAAGACCTGTTGCCGAAATTTATGACCAATCGCAAGAAAGAGGTCGTGACCATGCGGGAGGCGCTGGCGCAACAGGACTTTGAGACCGTCCGTAAGATCGCCCATGGCATGAAAGGAGCCGGCGGCAGCTATGGCTTCGATCGTGTTACTACGATGGCCGCCGCGATCGAACAAGCCGCGAAGGCGGGATCAGCGGCCCCGATTGCAACAGAGCTGGCGCTGCTCGCAACATATCTTGAGCAAGTCCAAGTGGTGTTCGACTAGCGACGACGACGGAGAGAGAAAGGAGAGCACATGACGGAGACAACACCCTCGGGGAAACCCACATTGCTGATGGCGGAGGATGAGGAAGATACCGCCGGCTTGATCAGATTTCTCCTGGAACGCGCCGGGTACCATGTCGTCCATGCACCCGACGGCCACCAAGCGCAGCAGTTGATCGACACCATGGCGCCGCCGAGCCTGATCTTGCTCGACATCATGTTGCCGCACGTGAGCGGCCTGCAGCTACTCCCGTATATTCGGAACAAGACTGAATGGCAGCGGGTTCCCATCATCATGCTCACCGCAGATTCAAGCGAGCATGACATTCAACAGGCCCTGGCCGCAGGCGCGAATGACTATATGGTGAAACCTTTCAACCCGCGGGAACTCACCGCACGGCTGAGTCGCTTCCTCAAAGTCGCGGCCTAGCTGGAGATAGCGGGGAATAGGCGTGGTTGAAAACACTCTCTCCCAGTCAATTATGGACGTCGGCTGGCTGACCACCTTCACCATTCATGGTCTGATTCTGTTCCTCCTCGGATGGACGCTCATCATCCGTCGACTCCGTGTCTCGACCGACCGACGGCGCCAACAGATGGTGACCGTCTGGCGTCCGATCCTGTCCCAGAGCTTGATCGAAGCGCCTGACACCCTCCCGCCGATCCACCCGCGCGACCGGGTGCTGTTTCTCTATTTATGGAATCATCTGCAGGAGTCCATCAAAGGAGAGTCGTCAGACGAACTGTGCGCGGTGATACGGCGGACCGGCATGGATCACGTCGTGCACCACTATTTGGCCAAAGGGACGCTGCGGCAACAACTCCTGGCGATCGTCACGCTCGGCCACTTGAAAGACTCCTCAGCTTGGCTGCGCCTCGTCGAACTCGCGCATGACGCAAATGCGTTTCGCTCTCTTGAGGCCGCCCGCGCCCTTGTGCGAATCGATGCCCCGCGCGCGATTCCTGTGTTGGTCCCGTTGATGTCCCAACGTCTCGATTGGTCTCCGCTCAAAGTGCTGGCCATCCTCCAGGGCGCGGGAAATGAACTCGTCGCCCGCGCGCTCGGGGAAGCCGCGGGACACGCACCGCCGCTGATTGCCGCTCGTCTAATCCGCTTTCTCGCTTCGATCAGGAATCATCGCGCCTTGCCGCTGATTCGCCCTCTCCTTGCCCGGCGTCCCCTGCATGAAGACGTGCTGGCCGGGTGCCTTTCGCTCTTCGGGCAATGCTCCGACCCGCAGGATCTCTCCACCGTGCGACAGTACCTCACCCACCCGACGTGGTTTATTCGAGTCCACGCTGCGTCAGCCCTTGGAAAGATGGGCGTCGAGGAAGATGAAGAACACTTGATCGGATTGTTGGGCGACTCCCACTGGTGGGTGCGATACAGAGCCGCGGAGGCCCTCTCCATTCTGCCGTCAATGACAGACGAGAAACTATCGATCCTTGTGCAAACGCTGCCGACGACGGAAGCGCGGAAGGTGCTCACCCCCTTCGTCGCCAAGAGAATCCAGGACTCTTTTGCGCTAACTCCCGGAGTGGCTCCGGCTTAACGGCCGGGGCAGCCGCTACTTCGACGACCGGCTCGATGAAAAGACCAGCCTGTGCGTGCCCTGCCATTCTGGCAGAATGACCGCGGTACTCCGTTGCTGGATGCCCTGCAATGACGAACCCGCTGCACTCAGTCTCCAGCCCGCCGGTATCTCAAGGGTCAATCCGTCCACCGATTCAGGAGACGCAATCGTCACCGTAAGGCTCGTTGCATCCTGAGCCACGTCGAGTTTCACCTGATTGCGCGCCGCCCACCAGCGCCCGAATTCCCTTACCGACCCAAACCAGGCATAAGACCGCACGCCTTCGACAAACCCTTTTTCAAAGGCCAGTTTATGATCGAGGATATTGGGATGGATGAGCACAACCATTGAGCCACCGTACCGGCTGATCTGGCGCGCGACCTCCAAGGCTTCCGGCAGCCGGTCGCCCATCTTCGGCAGCTCCTCGTCTTCAATCGTGACGGGGAACTCGAACAGTTCGACTTCGCTGTCCGTCAATCGATCATAGTTCAGCTGATACGGCAGATGGGTCAGCGAATTGTTCGCGGTGGCCGTTGAGCTATATCGATATCCGGTCGCCAGCAGGGCTTGAGGCAGACTGAAGGGATTGGACAACTCGCCCGGCCTGAATGACACGATGGACTGGCCTGAAAAGTGATCGATCAAGAACTTACTGACCCGCAATTCGCCGAGGATGCTCGCGTTCAAGGCCGTCGTCCGATCCTTCACGAACGGCGCATAGGCGGGATAGGCCTCGCGCCCCGTCCCCATCGGAAACCGGTTGAAGACCCTCGAGTGGGCGATCGTGTGACTCCCCAGCTCCATGCCGAGACCTGCAAGACGCGCGAGATACCGCACCCCTTCGTCATTGAAGAAAATATCATCGTTGTAGTCGCGAATGTATTTCACCTGGATAAAGTACGTGCCAATCAACCCCTGACTCTTCTCATACTCCGCATAATCCACCGCGTTTTTAATGGACTCCGTAAAATCCACATCGTGCGTGAGCATGACCGAGAGCGACTGGCCGAAGGGCACCGTGCCCAGCGTCACCGCGCCTGCCTGGGCGGCGCGATAGATCGACTTCAGCAGCCGCAGCCAGACATCGAGCGTCGGATCAAACTGATTGTCGAACGTCTGAACAAGTTCCTCTCCGCGATTGTTGTACCCTTTGAGCAGCAGGAAGCCGAGATCAAGCCCGATGGCATAGGCTCGGCCTTTACCGTAGGTTTTCTGCGTGACGGCCGCAGTGCCGTCGTCAAATCGGGCGAGCGGGGCCTCACTCTCCGTATAACCGTAGGTTCCCATCACCTCGATCCCTTTGTCTCGAATGCCGACACGGAGATGCCGCTCGCGCAGCTCGGTCAACTCCGCCAGCAATGGGTCGGACTCCGCCAGGTGCAGGTCATAGCGCTCCCGCGAGACCAACGCCTCGCGAAAACCGAAGGTCTCATTCAACCCGCCGCCCAATACCTGTACCCCGATCAACGTCCCGCCGGCTTGGGGAAATTCGGCCAGCGCCTGTAGCTCTTGGGAACTGAGCACCTTCCCCGAGATCATCGGATAGACCACCACCACCTGATGCGTCAGGGCTTCACGAACATCGCGCGTGATGAGAAAGGGGACGCCGATGGATTTGAGCCCATGCGCCAATCCCAGCCAGGAGGAATCCGGATCGGTCAATAAGATCGCCAGGCGGCTCTTCGCCCCTTCTGCATAGGTCGTCCACGCCGTCGACACGCGCGGGGGTACAACGGTGGCATGATCGGGACCTGAGACGCCGGGGAAACGATGGAAGGCCTGATCGGGAAGGTCGATGTGCTGAATAGATCGCGGGCCGAACAAGACCCACGACCCGATGACGATCGACAGAAAAAGGATTGCGACTCCAGTCAGACGGATGAGGATTGATCGTTCCATACCCTACCAGTGATAGATCAGACTCAGGTTGCCGCCCCGTCGGACATAGAGAAATCCGCGGTCTTCGTAATAGCCCGACGCCTCAACCGAAAATCGATCGGTCACAGGGACCGTCACTCCCCCTTGGAGCGTCCGGCTCTGCACCCGGGTAAAATCTTGCGTGGCCACGATCCGTTCGCCCGACGTTCCGAACGACCCCGACGCGAAGACCTGCACCCGCTCCGTCGGCCGCCAGGTCAATTGCGAGGACAATGTGAAGGCCCCGGTATTGGGGATCAGATACACCTTCTCGGTCAGCCAGAGATTGAACGGCAGGAAGATGGTCAATCCGGGCATGAGGAGATCGATGTCGTCTTTCTTATAATTCAAACGACGATAGCCGAATGACACTTCGAACGGAGCCAGCGCGGCATGGACGCCGCCCAACCCCTGCGCCATCTCGCCGACGAACGAATAGTTGGGGGCGAAATGCGGATTGATGGTCCCTTGTGCCGCAACGTAGCCCCAGGCCCGCTTCCAGAGCGGACTGTACAACTCGGCCGACAGCGGCGTGTCGTGCGAGCCAAAGCGATTGATCGGCTCGGCCCGAACCACCAGCGTCTGATCGCCGATCGGCTTGGCCACCTCAAAGAGGAGATCCCGCTCATCCGGCTGGCTCCGCGTGTAGGTGTAGTGCCCGTAGCCAATCTTGGCGTAGTCGCGATAGGGCAGACGGAGCCCGGTCAACCCTTGCCCCACGGCCGCCCGCGGCGAGACCAGCAGTTCGGATCGTACGTTGCGCAGCTGCTGTTCGATGTCCGGATCGTGCGTCTCGGCCACCAGCGCCTCGTAACGCGCCAAGGCCTCTGTCCGGTTCCCCTGCCAATGCGCCAGCTCCGCAAGCCCGCGGCGCGCCTCTAGATGGCGAGGCTCTTCCCGAACCACCTGTTCATACAAAGCCTGCGCGTCGGGGAATTGTTTCTGCCACGAGAGCACCTGCGCCAGCGCCACACGAATATCCTGATCCTTGGGATGGCGCGCTAACACCTCACGATATAACGAGGCCGCCTCGGAGTGCGCGCCCTGCCACGACAGGACGCGCGCCAATGAACCACGCACCTCATCGTTTTCAGGAGACCGGCGCAGTCCTTCACGGTAGAGGGCGACCGCCTCGCCGTACTGCCGCGCCGCCTCGAACTGGCGCCCGCGCTCCACTCTCTGCCTCGCATCGGCAGAGACAGACTCGGCCTCCCGGACCGGGGCTGGCACGGGTGCCGGGCGTTGAACCGGCGGGGCGATTGTTTGAGAGGACTCGGCCTTCAGTGAATGGAGGCGTGATGCGAGTGCCGGATCGCCCGTGGCCTCCACCACACGTTGATAATACGGAATCGCCTGGTCCGGATGACCGCTCCACACCAGCACATCGGCGAGCCCGGTCAGCGCATCAGGATGTTGCGGATGATCGCGGAGAACCCGCTCATACTCCTGCTTGGCCTCGTCGTAGCGCTGTTGCCACGACAACACCCGCGCAAGAGCCACGCGGCTTTCGTCATCGAGAGGATGGCGGGACAAGACGTCCCGATATAAGGCGCTCGCTTCGTCCCATTGCTCTTGCCAGGAGAGCAGCTTCGCTAATGCGGCACGGACTTCGTCATTCTCCGGGCGGGCTGCCAAATATCGGCGATAGACCGCGATGGCCTTCGGGAACTGTTTCTGTTGCTCCAGCGCCTTCCCCTGCTCCAGAAGCCGGCGTGGCGAGGGCTCGGCGCTGATCGCCTGCACCAGACCAACGTCCACGCCCGCCCACCCCAGGGCGAACAGTATCGCAAGCACCACCCCGGCAACAGATCTACACTGACCTCTCCATCCCATGGAATCGCTCATCCCTGGCGGCCCAACCTCTCGCCATACAGCCTTAGTCCGGCAGCGCTCGAAACCCATCCACGTCGTGAATGATCACGCCCGAAAAACTGGGATGTGAGGTCATCTCCACAATCCGCTTCACCGAGGCGGACACCTCCGCGCGTGAACGGCCGGCAAAGGTCAGCCGCTCCGGCCTCACGGTGAATCGGTGATGAATGCGGAACCACTCCCGACGGGTCGAGAGGTTCGATCCCCCTGGCAGTGGCATCCACTGCAGCAGACGCCGATCATAGTCCAGCATCGCATCAGCCCGGTCAGGGTCCATCTCACGGCGCAGCACCACATGCTGCTCAACCGGGAGCGGAGTCGTCTCCACCGCCAGCCACACCCGTGTCTCGACAAGATCGCCATAGCGCAGGATGTCTTCGGCAATGTCCTGCACTTCGTCCAAGTCAGTGCGATAACTCATCACCGCGACTTCGTCGACCCGATCCATCACGGCATAGGCCAACGGACGACCGGCCAGGGTCGGCGCCGTCAGCCAAAAGGGAATCACCATCGAGAGACGAACGCGTCCGCCGATGACGTCCTTCAGCGTCTCAATCGCCTCGACATAGCGACGAAGTTGGGCCTCATCCTTCAGAAAGCCCGGCAGGAGATAGGGTTCGATATCAAGCTGAACCCCGGATATCCCGCCGGGTTTCACCAGGGCCAGGAGCCTCTGTATCTTATCGGCGAGTTTATGGGGTTCCTGAATCGCTTCGGGATATCCGTCCAGCGCAAATGCCGCCACCCCGGCCTCCTGCATCGTCATCAATAGTCTGGCATAGTGACGCCAAAGCCCGTCGTCATCCGCCTGAGACGGCATCTGAATCAGCACTCTGGAGCAGCCCTGCATCCGACAGGTCGCCAGCAGGGCATTCGGGTCACGGATCGCCTCGCGATACGTCCACACCCAGAATCCGATCCCAACAGGCCCTCGGGGCACGACTGACGGCTGCACGGCTTCAATCTGTTCAAACAGAATGTGCGCACCGGCCGTCTCCGTCGATACCACCAGCGCCGTCAGTGAACGGAGATCCAGCTTCCGACCGATCCCCTTGAGCGGAAGCGTGAGATCGAACGGACCCGTCACCGTGGCAAGCGGGAGATTGTCTTCTCGTTGCGCTGCAGCCCGATCTTCCAATGCCACGACGACCCGGCCGGTCGCATGCCCACGAATCCGCAGGGTCTCGTAAGACAAGAGATCCACGGCAATTTCTGCCTGATGCAGAGGGATGCGCTGACCGCACCGCAGGCCCTTTCCGGGAGCCCGCTGCAGATCGATCCCCTCCTGCGCCCGAGTCTGCCGTCCTTGGCAGGAGCCGAACAGGCGGGCTTCGCCGAACAGGCCGCGAAGATCAAGAATAGGCACAAACGGTCGATAAGGAAGAGAGGGCACGGCAGCAGGCGGACCACTGAGCGTCACGGCTGGAGTAGTGCGTTCACCGACATACGACAACTCGATCTCAGAAACGGCGGGCGGGATGGGAATGGAGAGCGGTACCGAAATGTCCTCTGCGTATCCGAGTACCGGCAGGGCCACGACCGACATGGCCGCAAGGGTCCAGCTCCACCACATGGTAGAGGTACCACTCCATCGGCGGACCCGACGGCGGATGGAACGACACTGACCGATGTGGATAGACGCGCTCATATCGATTTCCGAATGGCTGTTCTTGCTCTACCTTCTCGGCCTGACCGCAGGATACTTGATGCTGGATGTCGTCGCCGCCATTCATTTGCGGCGCTACATGGAAGAGCGTTCGCTCAACAGCCTCCCGCACGGTTACACCGGGTTCGAACCGCAAATCACGCTGCTCGTTCCCGCGTTCAATGAAGAAGCGACCATCGCGACCACCGTCAGATCCCTTCTCCAGTTGAGCTATTCTGAATTTGAAATCGTGGTCATCAACGACGGGTCGAAGGACACGACGTTGGACGTGCTGATCAAGGAATTCGGCCTGATTCCCTTTCCCGAAGCTTATGACGCCCGGCTGGCCACGAAGCCGATCCGAACGGTCTACCACGCCCCGGCACAGCCCAATCTGCGGGTCGTCGATAAAGACAACGGCGGCAAAGCGGACTCGCTCAACGCCGGAATCAACATTTCGCTGTACCCGTTATTTTGCTGTATCGATGCCGATTCCATCCTCCAACGTGACAGCCTTCGGCTGGCAGCGCAGCCCTTTCTGGACGACCCCCACACCATCGCCTGCGGCGGCACCGTCCGCGTCGCCAACGGCTGCGAAGTGAAGAACGGATTTCTCACGAAGGTGGGGCTCCCGACCAATATCCTCGCGCTGTTTCAAATCATCGAATACCTGCGCGCCTTCCTGTTCGGCCGGCTCGGCTGGTCTCCGATCAATGCGATGCTCATCATTTCCGGCGCCTTCGGGCTCTTCCATAAGGACACCGTGATCGGCATCGGCGGCTACCGCCACGATACGATCGGCGAGGACATGGAGCTCGTCGTGCGGCTCCACCGGCACATGCGACTAGCCGGGAAGCCCTATCGCATCACCTTCGCTCCCGACCCGATTTGCTGGACCGAGGCCCCGGAAGACCTCACGACACTCAAGAATCAGCGCATCCGGTGGCAGCGTGGCCTGTGTGAGAGCTTGACGAACAATCTCGATCTCTTATTTCATCCCAAGGGTGGAGCCGTCGGCTGGCTGGCATTTCCTTTTATGGCCCTGTTTGAGTGGCTGGGCCCGGCCATCGAAGTCTTCGGCTACGTATTCGTCACCGTCGGATTCATTCTGGGCTTCGTCTCTTTTAAAGTCTGGCTTGTGTTGCTCGTGGCCGCCATCAGTCTCGGCATCCTGCTCTCGGTCAGTGCATTTTTCCTCGAAGAGATGTCCTTCCACGTCTATCCGAAACCTCAACACGTCCTCCTGCTCCTCCTAGGAGCGATTTTGGAGAACTTCGGCTATCGACAATTGAATTCCCTCTGGAAATTGATCGGGTTGTATCGTTGGATGGTCGGCAAAAAAGCGACGTGGGGAGCCATGACGAGAACCGCGTCCTGGCACAGTAAGTAGCCTCGTAGGAAAAACCAACAGGTCTGAAGATCGTGGCTTGTGCCGGAGACGAGACTTCGGCTATACTGCGCGATTGCGCCTCACTGTCGAGGCGCCTTTTTTTGACCGCGAGACCACAACACCATGACACAGCTACGCGCCCCTCACGACCGTCGCACCGATATTCGAAACATCGCCATCATCGCACACGTCGACCACGGCAAAACCACCTTGGTCGATGCGGTGTTGCGACAGACCCACGTCCATCGCAAGATCGACGACATGGGCGAGCGCATCATGGACTCGATGGATCAGGAACGTGAGCGCGGCATTACGATCCGAGCGAAAAACGCCAGCGTCGTCTATCAGGGCGTCAAAATCAATATCGTCGACACGCCGGGGCATGCCGATTTCGGCGGCGAGGTCGAGCGTACGCTCCGGATGGTCGACGGCGTGCTCATCCTCATCGACGCCAAAGAAGGGCCCATGCCGCAGACGACGTTCGTGCTGCGCAAGGCACTCGCGCTCGGGCATAAGGCCATCGTCGTGATCAATAAGATCGATCGGCCCGATGCCGTGATCGACGACGTCGTGAATCGCACGTTCGATCTGTTCGTCCACCTGGGCGCCACCGACGAACAACTCGACTTCCCGATCGTCTATGCCGCCGCCATCAAGGGCCAGGCGACGCTGGATGTGAATAAGCCCGGGACAGACATTACGCCGTTGCTGGACACGGTTCTGGAAAAAATTCCCGCACCGGCCATCAATGCCGAAGCCCCGCTCCAAATTCTGGTCCTGGCCCTCGTTCAGGATCCCTACAAAGGCAAGATGGGCATCGGGAAGATTCAATCCGGCTCCATCGCCCGACGGCAGCCCGTCATGCTGCTCGGGAAAGACGGCGCCCAAACCCTCGGGAAGGTATCCGACCTGGCTGTGTACTCCGGCCTTGAACGGGTCGATGCCGATCAGGCGGCAGCCGGAGAGATCGTGGCTGTCGCAGGCCTCGATGAGGTGAGCATCGGTGATACGATCGCCGATGCGGAAAATCCGATTGCCTTGCCCCGCGTGACGATCGATGAACCGACCGTCCAAATGAGCTTCTCCGTCAATAACAGCCCGTTTGCCGGACGCGAAGGAAAGTATTTGACGTCTCGCCACTTGCGGGATCGGCTCTTCAAAGAACTCGAAACGAACGTGTCCTTGCGCGTGCATGAAACCGACAGCGCCGACCGGTTCCTCGTCGCCGGCCGCGGAGAACTCCACCTCGGCGTCTTGATCGAACAGATGCGGCGCGAAGGGTACGAACTCCAGGTCTCGCAACCCGAGGTCATCATCCACCGCGATGCCAACGGCAAAGCCACGGAACCGTACGAAGAACTCACGATCCAAGTCCCCGAGACCTACCAGGGGACGGTCATCGAAGAGATGGGGAAGCGCCGAGGCGAACTGCGCCATATGCGCCTCATCCATTCCGATGTCGGCACCAGCGAAATGCATCTCGAATACCATATCCCGACGCGCGGCATCATGGGCCTCAAGAACCTCTTGCTGGCCAAAACCCGCGGCACGATCATCATGCATCACGTATTTGCCGCCTATGAGCCGGCCGAAGAGCGGGATTTGATGGTCGCACCGCACGGATCCCTCGTGGCGCACGAAGACGGCACCAGCACCGGCTACGCTATCTTCATGACGCAGGAACGGGGCACCATGTTCATCGGCCCGGGCGTCGAGGTCTATCGCGGCATGGTGATCGGCGAAAACAGCCGGGACGAAGATCTGGACGTGAACGTCTGCAAGGAAAAGCACCTCTCCAACATGCGGGCATCAGGAACCGATGAAGCGTTGGTGCTTACCCCGCCACGGGAGATGAGCCTGGAATTCGCCTTGGAATATATCGGACCGGATGAATTGGTGGAAATTACTCCGCTCAACCTCCGCCTGCGCAAACGGTTGCTCAATGCGGATGAACGCCGCCGAGCTAAGAAATCCGGCAAATAGCGAGCCGTCGACGATGCGTATCAAGAAAAAAATCCCCAAGCCGTCAGCCAAACGCCCGCCGCTCTATTTCATCGGCTATCGCGGCACCGCGCCAGGACTCGATGAAATCGCGATCTGGCACGATCGCGAATACGGCGGCCCGCTTGCGATTCAACCGGAGGCTGGAGCGCCAGAGTCCTGGCAGGCCACCCACGGCCCCTGGTCCGCTCACGTCGTGATGCCCCTGCCGGCCACTCACACCGGCGATATCATGAAGAACCTGGCCTGGGAACACGACCAGATGGGAGCCGTCGCGCCCACACTCATGCCCAATCGGGATATGCCTGACCTGGTCTTGTTCGCGGCCCGCCTCGCGCGCGGCCTCACGCTGCTGACACAGGGCACGGCCTATGATGTCACCACGCAAGCGTATCTGAATCCCTCGGACTGGCAGAATCGAGCGATGACCAGCTTTCTGGCCGACGACCATGTCGCCATCGTGCACGACGACCAGGCCAAACCGGACCAGGTCTGGTGTCACACGATGGGACTGACCAAATTCGGCTTGGACGAGATCGAAACGTTCTATGGCAAAGGGATCCCCGAAAGTGCTGCGAAAGACTTGCTGACCGAGTCCGCCACGGAGTTGCTCCGCATCGGGCAATCCCCCAAAGTCGGCACGGCCTTTTGCCTCCCGTTACTGGGCCGGACGATCCGGATCGTCAATTACCGCACCGCATCCCCTGCCGGCCGAATGATCGGGTTCCGTGAGCTCCAGGGATAGGCAAAACGCTTTAAGTTCAGCCTGTTACAGCTCATAGGCCTATCGCTGTAGGCCTTCAGGCCCGTTGACAATCTTTCAAACCACAAGGTACAAAGTTCAAGGTTTCCACAGGGGGGTTCTCTCAATCTGAGACCTCAAATACGCCCACAGATAGCGATATTCTCATAAGGAGGCATAGCAATGAGTGATGTAGCCGCAGAAATTAAGGTCGGCGATACCGCCCCGGATTTTAACCTGAAGGACCAGGATCAGAAGGACGTGAAGCTGAGCGACTATCGCGGCAAGAAAAACGTCGTGCTGGCCTTCTACCCGCTGGACTGGAGCCCGGTTTGCCAGGGGGAGAACAAGTGCTTGACCGATGACTTCCCCAAGTTCCAGAACGCGAACGCCGAACTCTTCGGCATCAGCTGCGACAGCTTCTTCTCGCACAAGGCCTGGGCGGATTCCATGGACCTCAAGCACCGCCTGCTGTCCGACGTGCACCGGACTACGTGCAAGGCCTACGGCCTCTATTTCGAGCCGTTGAACTGCTCCAAGCGCGCCACCGTCATTGTCGACAAGAACGGCAAGGTGGCCTACGCAAAAGTGCAGGAAATCAAGGTTGCCCGCGAGGACAAGGATATCCTCGAAGCACTGGCGAAGCTCAGCTAGCTTGTGAAACCGGAAGGGGAGGCGTTCGAGAGAACCCTCCCCTTTCATTTTAGGAGGCAGGATCATGGCAGGAACCGTCGAAGACGTCCGAGATGAGAACTACAAAGAGTTCACCGACAGTCCCGGTGCCGTCGTCGCCTATGGACTCGCCACCTGCGAACCCTGCAAGACCTATGACCCTATTCTCGAAGAAACCGCGGCAAAGTTTCCTGGCATCAAGGTCGGCAAGGCCAAGATGCATGTCCCTGGCCGCTGCCGGGAGATTAAAAAGACCCACACGTTTGAAACGTACCCCACGACGCACTTCTTCTCGAACGGCAAGCTCCTCCTGACCCGCGAAGGCGTGGTCGAGCCGGCTGAACTCGCGGCACTCATTTCAGATCACCTTACCAAGTAGCTCCCACAGCCTGCCTCGTTCTCCTTAGGAACAGACCGGAACCGACGAACTTCTTGACTCGTCCGGGGCCTGGTGTACTGTCGAGTCAGTCACGGGGCATGCACCGCCAGCGGCCTCGACACCTGTCATTGGAACGAACCGATGGCCTCTCCCTCTCACGGCTCCGGATTTCCGCAGTATGATGCGCAGGTCCTGCTCAATTCGCAGCCCGTCATCGTGACGGTCATCGACCCGTCGACACATCAGATCCAATTCCAGAACCAGACCGGGCTCAAGAAATTCGGCGATGTTGCAGGGAAAGCCTGCTACGACAAGATCGCCGGGTGCCGGACCCCCTGCGACTTTTGCCGGATGCCCGAAGCGATGGCAAGTGACACGGTCGTTTCCAGCGAGGTCCCCCTGCCCGGCAATCAATTCCTGCTTGTCCATTGGGCGAAGGCACCGACTACCGACGGCCGCACCCACATCATTGAAACGATCACGGATATCACCGAATACAAACGCACCGCACAGGCGCTCCAGCAGTCGCAAAAAATGGAGGCCATCGGTCGGCTCGCCGGCGGTATCGCCCACGACTTCAATAATCTGATGATGGTGGTCATCGGTCATGCCCACCGGCTGCTGCAGCAATTGGCCGCGCATCCGGCGAAACGAGAAATCGAGTTGATCAGCCAGGCCGGCCTGCGCGCTGCCGCCCTCACCAAAAAGCTTCTGACGTTCAGCCGGCGCCAGGTGTTCGAGCCCAAGGAACTGGACATCAATGCTTCCGTCAGAGAGATGGAAGATCTGCTGCAGCGGATCATCGGTGAGCATATCCAGATGGTCGTCGTGCTCCATCCTGAAGCCGGACATGCCATGATGGATCCGGTCCAGCTCCAACAAATCCTTATGAATCTGGCCGTGAACGCCCGCGATGCGATGCCGGGCGGAGGGTTACTGAATATCGAGACTGATTGCATTGACCTCGATGAACACTTCGTTCGCCTTCATCCCGGCGCAAGAGTAGGCTCCTTCGTCAAAATTCTCGTCCAAGACGCCGGATGCGGAATGGACCAGGAGACGCTGTCTCATATTTTCGAGCCCTTCTTCACAACCAAAGGACCTGACAAAGGAACCGGCCTTGGACTGGCGACCGTCTACGGCATTCTCAAACAAAGCCAGGGCTACATCGATGTCACCAGCCAGCCTGGACAGGGCACCCGATTTACCGTGTATTTGCCTCGGGTCGAACAATCTGGCGCTTCACTCGCAGCGACCCGATCCGCCATGGCGCCGGTAACGACACGGGAAACCATTCTCCTCGTCGAAGACGATGACAGCATTCGCACGCTGATGGCCACCGTTCTTCAAGACCAGGGATACCACGTGCTGGTCGCCGGCGACGGCATCCAAGCCCTGCAGCAACTCCAACTCCACAAAGGTCTTTGTCATCTACTGGTAACGGATGTGATCATGCCTCGCATGAAGAGTACGGTGCTGGTAGAAGGCGTAAAAGCGATGCAACCGGAGGCGCGGATCCTCTATATGTCAGGCTATGCGGGAGAGACGCTGGAGACCAGCGGAATACACGAAGACACGCCCTTTCTCCAGAAACCGTTCCTCCCGACGACGCTGATCGAGAAGGTGCAGGAGATCCTAAACGCAGAGTAGTGATCCGGCAGGCGAGCTCGGCAACCTTCCCGATCGCCCGTTCTCCGGCACCTAGCCTTGGCGGACTTATCTTGTGGGTTTCGACTTCGAACAGTGATCGTGGAAAATACGCCAGACTAAATTCTCTTTACGCAAGAGGCTGGTACAGGTGCCGGCGTCTTGCCCCTCGATCTCACCATCTCTGATGGCTTGAAACACATAGTCGTAGATCGCCCAGGCTGTCGACCCGTCACGACCGGTCCTGAGATTCGACACCGCTCCGATGAACCGCAATCGATTGCCCTGCTTCAACTCCGACTCATAGTCGCTCAACCATTGTTCGATCGCCGCCTTGGTTTCCGGCTGACCATCCTGACTCCCCACATAATCGTCCGTGTACAGCATCAACACCGACTGCTTGTCTCGCGACTCTGAAAAGGTCGCGGTGCCGGCGACGGCCTGCGTGACCACGCGCTGAACAGCCTCTTCATCCTGCCCGGCCCATGCGGACAGACTCCACCCGAGCGACCCGGCAAGAAGAATGATCCACAGCGGCTGGAATCCCATACGAACCTACCCGTTGTAGTCGAAGGAAAGATCGCGCGACTGCACGACGCGAATATTCTTTAATGCCGCGGGTGAGAGACGGGTCACGAGTGCGTGCCAGATGTACTCGGCCAGGTGCGCACCGCTGATGGCAGAGGATTTGAGAATTTCTCTAAGATCCTGCCGATCACATACTCGAACAACCCGCTCCTGCACCAGACGGTCCAGCGCCCCAATGTCAGTCACCATACCGGTGACCGGATCGATGGCCCCATGCACCGACACGAAGCAATCCCACATATGCCCCTGGAGGCCATCGAGCAACGCCGTAAAGGAATACCGGCGGGTGACGCTGGCCACATCAAGCCCGCCGGACGCCGTGATTTCCGCATAGAGATCCTCGTCTTCGTAGAGACGAATAGTATCCAACGTGCCGATATCCGACTGCGCAGCCAGCTTGGTCCAGAGGACCCGCGCGATGTTCTCCGACGTCGGAATTCGGTCGCGAAAATAGGGCAGGTCCAGGTTGAAGTTCATGTGATCGAATTCTTCGATCACCGCGAGCAGCACCTGCTTCAGGTCGAACAAGTTGATGACCATGCCGGTCTTGGGATCCACCTCGCCGGAGACGGTGACTTCCAGCATGTAATTGTGCCCGTGCGCAGGCGCGTTATAGCAGGGGCCGAAGACGGCGCGGTTCTTCGCCTCATCCCACTCGGGCTTGATATAGCGGTGAGCGGCGGCGAATTCGATTCGTTTGGTCAATAAGACAGATGGCATTACCCCTCCAGATCCCTGAGCCACTCTTCACGCATGCTGCCGGGAACCGGCGTGTCCGCCCGATACACGCCGTGGTGCACGGAGAGCGTCACCGGCACACGCAAATCCGCCAGCAAGTCTTTGACCGAGGGCGGCACCAGGAAGCGCACGAAATGCACGGCGCTGATTTTCGTCTCGTGGCTATGGCCGCCTTCGAACTCGGCGTAGAGACGCTCCCCGCCGATGGTAATCGCCACCTTCCGCCCATGATCCAACCCCATGAAGGCATCGAGCCATTCTTTCATTCTGGCGTCGTCGGTGATCTCGATCAACAGTGTCGCGCTCAACTCGCCCGTTCCCGGAAGCAAGGCATTGTACACATCCAGCTCTTCCTGGACTTTGGCCGGATCAAAGATCTGCTCGACGCGAATCATTTCCTGGATCTGAAACAGGAGCGTCTCTCGATTTTCAAACACCAGCGTGATCAGCGGCCCGACCGAGATCCGCCGCCGCCGCTTCAACTCAATAATACGGGCACGAAACCCTTCGCGTTGCCGCTCGTAGTCGGCATACGGAATAATATCGCTGGAGATCAACGCATTCATGACGGCAGCCCGTAGGCATCGCGCACGATCTGTATCGGGTGCTTGGTCGCGTTCCCGCCCACATGCCCCGTCGCTCCGGCTTGATCCAATTGCAGCCCGGCTAACGGACAGTCCGACGCCACAAGGTCGGCCGGAGCCTGCTCGATTGCGCGCACCGCCTTCTTGGCAATGGTCATTGAAAGCGGGAAGAATTCCGTTTTCGCCGACCAGGATCCGTCGTGGCCGGAGCATTTCTCAATCACCTCAACCTGCGCCCCGGCACATTCCATCAGCTCCTTTGATTTAAAGCCAATATTCTGATCGCGGAGATGGCAAGGAATCTGATAGGCCACCCGGCCTGGGTTGCTGACGAAATCCATGGCAAGCGCGCCTTCCCGCTTGAGTTTCATGAGGTACTCGCAGACATCGAACGTCCGCGCGCTAACCTTCTTCGGCTCTTCACCGCCGAGCAGCTCTGGATACTCGCGCTTCAACATCAAGCTGCAACTCGGCACGGGCACCACGACATCGTATCCCTGTTCGACCCAGGGTAACAGCGATCGGAGATTCGCTTGAGCCGCTTTCTGCATCGCGGCGGTGTCCCCGATATCGAACGAGGGCATCCCGCAACATTGTTGCTCCGGCACCACCACCTGAACGCCGTTCTTTTCCAAGACCTGCACCGTGGCCTTCCCGACATCGGACGCCTGATAGTTCACCAAACAACTGGCAAACAGCGCCACTTTCTTTTGCGGCCCCGGCAGGGGCGCGGGTATCGGACGGCGCTGAAACCAGCGTGAAAACGTCTCCGTGGAGAAATGCATGATCTTTCGGTCGCGATGAACTCCTACCGTCATTTCCATGAGCCGGCGCACGCCCCCAAGGCTCAATGCCCAATTGGAGAGCCGGGCTGAGATCGTCGAGAACCGTCCGATGAGATCGGTCTGGATCAGCAGCCAATCCCGCCAGCGCACGCCCCGTTCGGCGGCATACCGTTGCTTCCACAGCACCATGAGCTTCGGGAAATCCAACGCGTACTGATGCGGCGGCGTGTAGGGACAATGGTTATAACAAAGCTTGCAGTAGTAACACTCATCCACCACCCGCTGATGCTCGGCCGACATCGCCTTCTCAACATGGCCGTCATGCCGGTCAATCCCGTCGAGGAGAGTATTAAAGGACGGGCACAGATTGAAGCAGCGGCGGCAGCCGTCGCAAATCTCATAGATGCGCAGCGTATCTTTCGCAAGCTGAGCGGAATCGACCGGCTGGATCAGACTTAGGCCTTTCACGGCTGGTATTGTCTCCTGTTGATCGGATGGAAGACAAGGCGGAAAAGAGGAAGGGTGGATCGGACCTCAGCCCGACCCACCCTTCCTCAGAATGCCTGTGCCTGATTAGCCTTGCTTCAAGCTATCGAGACCCTTCTGGAACCGGTTGGCGTGCGAGCGCTCGGCTTTGGCCAGCGTCTCGAACCATTCGGCGAGTTCGGCGAATCCTTCATCTCGCGCGGTCTTGGCCATGCCGGGATACATCTGGGTATATTCGTAGGTTTCCCCTTCGATCGCCGACTTGAGGTTGGCTTCGGTATTGCCGATCGGCACTCCGGTGGCCGGATCGCCGACTTCCTTCAAGAAATCGAGATGGCCGAAGGCATGGCCGGTCTCGGCCTCTGAGGTATCGCGAAACAGTCCGCCGACGTCGGGATAACCTTCGATGTCGGCACGGCGCGCAAAATAGAGATAACGGCGATTGGCCTGCGATTCGCCGGCAAATGCGCCCTTCAAATTATCGTGGCTCTTGGTCCCCTTCAAACTTTTCCCCATTGAGTCCTCCTTCTATGACGACGAATTACGATGGTTCGTGGTGATCACCCTCTGCATTGACGGTACGGCGTATAACATAGCTCCCGCGTGGGGTTCAACGGTTGATCTGGCTTACCGCGCGGCGGTCCACGGCGGAAGCTCGGCCTGCATCTCGGCCAGCGTCTTATAGGCTTGATCTTTCTGGGATACCAGAGGATTCACGGCCGGCCAGTCGATCGCCAGCTGCGGATCATTCCATCGAATGCCCCGTTCATCCGATGGAGTATAGTAGTCCGTGCACCGATACATGAATCCGGCCCGTTCGCTCAACACACAAAACCCGTGCGCATAGCCTGGCGGAATATAGACCTGCCGTCCGTTCTCGGCCGACAGTTCGACGCCATGCCAGTGGCCAAAGGTCGGCGATCCTTTCCGAATGTCGACCGCCACGTCGAACACCCGCCCCTCCACGACCATCACGAGCTTCCCTTGTGGACGACTGAGCTGATAGTGCAAACCCCGCAACACATTCGCCTGCGACCAGGAAAAATTGTCCTGCACAAACGCCGCCCCGATACCCGCGTCTCGATAGCGCTCCTGATGATAGGTTTCCACGAAGGCCCCGCGCGCATCGCGCCAGAGCGTCGTCTCGATCACCAGGAGACCTTCCAGCGGCGTCGCGCTAACCTGCATGCCCGCCATCCGGATCGACAATGTCGGGCGCGTCAGGGTACAGTTGCTGAAGGCGATCGATCAACGGCTGGGCCTCCGGCGTACTGGACCTCGAAGGAGGACTCGGCGGATGATCCCAGGTAATCGTCGTAATCCCGGCATCGCCCAGGATCGATTGGATCGCTTCCAGGCAGGCATCCAGCGTGAGATCGTTCCCATGGCGAAGGTCCAATACGCGCTCGCGTTTCGAAACCGGTGGCGGCCCTGTATGAACCAGCGCCCAACAGCGCTCAAAGAGCTCGTCTCTCAGAGGCTGGGGGATGTTTAACGTCGGAAGGTCGGAGGTGCAGAGCGCCGAGACAAACAGCACAAATTGCAGGTCCGGCATACCGGGATTATAGATATCCAAAGATTGCATGATGGCGCTATTATCGGGATGCGGCGCGACTGAGTCAACGCCTACCCGCTACGAAAAAAATCCCATCTGAACACACGCGAACGCAAGGAGCGGCACCAATGGTCACCATTACCCTGACCGGGCAACTACAAACAGCCGACGGCGAGCGAGACATGGCCTGCGAGATCCCCACCTCGCTCACCGTTCGGCAGGTCATTCAACGCCAAGGCTTTCAACTCCGCCACTTACTGCAACTGCTGCGGGAGAAGAAAGTGCTGGTCACAATCAATAAGCGCATCGCGAGCGAAGACTCTCTCGTGCAAGATGGCGACGCGATCAGGCTGGTCGGCCATGACGGCATGGGCGGGAGCGGTCTGGCACCCTCGCATTCCTGAAAAAGAACTCTTGGCGGCACCAATACAAAGGGCTGGTTCCCCGTCTGGAGAACCAGCCCTTTGTTATGTCGTCACCTGCAGCGGATGAAGCCCCAGAGAACTCATGGCGCTGCACCGATGCCGGACGGAACTCCCTCGATTACTTCTTTCCGAGGATTGCGTCCTTAGCCACCTTCGCGACGCGGAACTTCACCACCCGCTTGGCCGGGATCTTGATCGGCTCACCGGTCTGTGGGTTCCGGCCCATCCGGGCTTTGCGGTTCGCCAACACCAACTTGCCGATGCCAGGCACCGTGAAGACGTTCTTTGCTTCACGATAGGCCAAGGCGGCAAAATCGTCCATCATTTGGACGGCGGCCTTCTTGGTCATACCGGCTTTTTGGGCCATGTAGTCAGCGATCTGCGACTTCGTCATTGATTTTGCCATTCGGGAACCTCCTTAGAAAGTGAGAAGAAGAAAACCACAAATCGAATGTTGACTCGCCTCTCTTGAAACACGCTGAATTGAGAATCGTTTGGCGAAAGGCCCTTCAACAACACTCCCACCATGAAAACCCGCGAGAGTGTAGCCAAGAGTCCCCAGGCTGTCAACGAGAAAAACACAGGCCAGGCGTGGGGAAATGCCTACAGTGCCCTCTTGCAGTTGCCTGAGACCCCGGCGTAAAGTAGCGAAACGTCTCAGGCCGGAGGTGCCGGACACCTCAAGAACACGGGCTCCAGTGAAAGGATCATCATGGGCAGGGAACTTCCAATTCTTCCCGCATCTGCGCAGGCGGACTCATCGGAACAGGCTGAAAACTATGTATATTCTCGCGTGTTCTGCCAGAAAGAGAATTCGCCGCCGCTCCGACTCTTGATCGATTTTTTGAAAGCCCGCGGTCAGACGCCCATCGTCCCGACCAACATTGATGACGCGGCTCTCGATGAGTGGGCCTGGGTACAAATTTCCCTGGGCTATCACCGAGACCGGAAGCCGGTTCAATTATTTTGCGTACGCGATCGCGGCACCTATCAAGACGTCTTCGGCCAGGAACAGACTCAATATCGCGATCTGCTGACGGCCTACGAAGACATTGAAGCCCAGCTCGCTCTCGAATTCGTCAATCGCGCACAATTCATTCTTACCACCCGCTTTTCCAAAGACGATATGACGGATGAGGGCTACGATTTCAACGGGTGGATTCTGGAGTTCTATCAGGAACAGTGCAACGGGATCGTCCAGATCGACGACCAGGGCTTTTACTCGCCCAAGGGCGACCTCATTGTCGATATGGCTCCACAGGAAGAGTAGCCGGTTGTGTCGAATCGACCGACCCCGATCACCAGCCTCTCCTCGCTCCCTGAAAAAACCTCACGATGGTTCGAACGAGCCGCGGCAGCCCTCTTAGAACAGCTGCCCTGCCGTCAGGGCTGCTGCCATTGCTGCATCGGCACGTTTCCCGTCACGATTCTCGATCAGCAACAGCTTCAAGAAGGACTTGCCCGGCTTCCGCACGCACAACGCCAGTCCATCCAACAGAATGCTCAGACTCAGGTGACGGCAATCGAAGCTCGTTTTCCCCGCCTCTCTTCGTCACCGATGCTGGACAACTGGCCCGACCGTCTCACCGAGCAACTCGCTGAAGAGTTCCAGGATCTGCCTTGCCCCGCGCTCACCTCCGAGGGGGACTGCGCAGTCTACGCCTTTCGGCCGCTCACCTGTCGATCGATGGGCATCCCACCTGACCAGGATGGATGCGTTGAAGGCGCCTGCGACATCCAAACCGCTATCCCGATCATTCGCCTTTCTTCTCCATTTCGAGAAGAAGAAGACCGGCTGGCCGGAGAAGAGTCTCAACAACTGACCGCGCTGCACCGAATACAGCAATGCCAGGGAGAAGAGCTCCTGCTCCCCTATGCCTTCCTCCCCAAAAAACACCCTCTCGCCCATCTTCACACCGCCTAGACAGAGACTTTCGCCCTATGGTAAGGTGCCACTCCTTGCTTACGGGAGCGCCTGTAGCTCAGCTGGATAGAGCATCAGCCTCCGGAGCTGAGGGCCACAGGTTCAAATCCTGTCAGGCGCACCATCAGCAAGCACAGACAGGGATCACGACTGCACAAAGACCTTCGCATCGCACATTCCTAGGTGGGCCGTTAGCTCAGTTGGTAGAGCAGCTGACTCTTAATCAGCGGGCCGTAGGTTCGACCCCTACACGGCCCACCAAAATCAAACACTTACAAGCCGCAGTCCTCCTCAAAGTCGCCGGTATAGACACCGTGTAGACGGATGGGAGTGAATTATTTTTCTGCCGTTGAAGCTCTGCCCCCTCTCTCCCTCAAGACTCTCCCTGTCTGAAAGAGTCCTTGCAAAGCCTCTCTTTCTTTGAAAGAATAACCAGTATTTCTTTCAAAGCTAAAAGCACTTTGAAAGTCGCCTTACATTCAGGATTCCCACACTATGAATCCAAAAGACTTCCGAGCTCCGAGCGCGGGCAAAGCCATACGGACACCCACAGGCTATACGGCGTTCATTCCAGCCAAGCTGCCGCCCACGCTTACATACGATGACCAGTTTGTGCTGTCGCTGTCTCGGGCCGATGCAGCCCTCAGTGAACTTTCGGGACTAGGCCGACATCTCCCCAACCCGCACCTCTTGATCGCCCCTTATGTCCGACGCGAAGCGGTCTTGTCCTCCCGTATCGAGGGAACAAGAGCCAGCCTGTCCGATCTGTTAATAGATGAGATGGAAGAGCCAGCACGGCGTACCGAAGATCATGACGTTCAAGAAGTACGGAATTATGTCGCGGCAATGGAACATGGTCTCGAACGGTTACAGAAGCTCCCTCTTTCGCTCAGGCTCGTGCGAGAGATGCACGGGCGACTGATGAAGGGAGTACGGGGCGACCGAGCGACGCCCGGAGAGTTTCGCCGCAGTCAAAACTGGATTGGCCCATCAGGAAGCACCATCGAAACGGCTCCCTATGTCCCTCCGCCACCGGAATACTTGGACGACTTGCTGGGAGATTGGGAACGCTTTCTCCACGAGCGGAACACGCTCCCCGATCTCATCCAGTGCGCCATCATGCATGAGCAGTTTGAAGCGATTCACCCGTTTCTGGATGGGAATGGTCGATTGGGAAGGCTCTTGATCACACTCTTTCTCATCGAGCGGGGTCGGCTGCCGCAACCTCTGCTCTACTTATCCTCATACATCGAGGCCCATCGCCAAGACTACTATGATCTTCTGCAACGAGTCAGAACTCACGGAGACTGGATGAGCTGGCTTCGATTCTTCATTGCCGGCGTCACAGAAATTGCGCTTGAAGCCGTGGGACAGGCTGGCCGCCTGATGGATCTTCGCGAAAAGTTCCGTGCTCGCCTTCGCGACAAAGCAAAAGCGTTGGCGTTGTTGGACGAACTCTTTCTGAACCCGTATATGTCCGTCTCACGGGCTGAACATGTTCTCAAGGTCTCCAACCCCACCGCGAGACAGGCCGTGATACTTCTACAAAAAAAAGGGATGTTAGAAGAAATTACAGGGCGCACGTGGGGAAAACTGTACCTGGCAAAACCCATCATGGAAACAATCGAGTTGAAGGGGAACGGCAAATAAGCGCCCTGAGGGGCTGACGTGCACTCCTCGAAATAGACGCGGGTTCTTACCGGTCCGCTGCTCTTCATCAGCGGGCCGTAGGTTTGCCCCCTACCAGGCCTGCCCCAAACACTCCAAATTTTTCTACCATCATTCTAATCGCCCAGCGTGCTGGCAAGCCGCCCTACATAGCTTGGGCAACGATCATCCTGGCCCACTACAACACTCATCCTGCTCTCTAGAAGCGATACTGGATCCCCAGGGAGGTATTGGTATTGAAAAATTCTCGGGAGGTCACGTTCGATAAGCGCTGCGATCGCTGCACGCCCAGTGTCATGATGGCAGCAGGTGAGAGGCGGTATTGAAATTCGGCAGAGCCTTGGTGAGTCGTGTCCACAACTCCTCGATTCGAATCGCCCGCAATCTCACTCGTAAATTCCTTGCGCCGATAGGCATACCCCACCATGAATGAAAGCGGTTCGGCGATCTGAACCGTGGCGCCAATCGACGTAAAATGCTGGCGGTAGGAAACGTCGTCTCTGAATTGGGTCTGCTCGCGGCCATCGGCCAGGCCCTGTTCAAACAAATAGGCCAGACTGAGCGTGACCCGCGACATCACCAGCCACTCCACCTGTGGCCCGGCGCTCCAGAAGGCGGTATCGCGCTCGGCAAAGACGTCGTTAAATTGCCGCAGGCCATACCGGGCAACCAGCGTCCCGATCAACGACTCCGACAGCCGTCGTTCCACCTGCACTCGCCAAATATGTGAGGTCACCCGCTCTTCTTCCGGAAGACGGAGGCCGGTCCGGCGCTCCGTATTGGGGCCGAGAAACAGATTCGGGACAAACCGGTACCGGATCAGGATGGAGGTATCGGCATCCAGCGCCTGCTTCACCTGTATACGGTAATTACCGTGATTGAAAATCGGATTGTCCGTGAAGACGAAACCCGCGGCTTTTAGCGACACCTCCATATCGCCGAGATTCGTCGGGCGCGAGCGGTGGCGTAGATCGATCGACGGTTCCCACACCACATCGCCGGCCTTCTTGACGGACACGACCGCCGGCTGACTGGGGTCTTCAGCCAGCGCCAGACGCCGCGAGGAGGAAAGTTCAAACACATTGTCAGTGTAGAGCACTTTGGTCTCAGCGATGGCAGACCATTCCGCCAGGGCGCGGCCGGGAAGACTCATCAAGGCAAGGAGAAGAACTGCGCTGAAGAACAGATAGCGGGAATACGGCCGGGCCATACCGATCAGATTAGGGCTGCCCGAAGGATCGCACATACAGCAGGACATGCCAGGCTTCTTCTTCGGTGAGAACCAGGGGAACAAATGACGCCATATCGGTCCCCGGGCTCCCATTCTTGAGAATCCAGATGAGCTCACCGTCCGTGCGGGCGGCCTGCCAAATCTTGTCGGTGAAATTGCGCGGGAGCTTGCCGACAAGGCCAGGAATATCACCCAACCCCTTCCCCTCTTTCCCATGACAGGTCACGCAAAACGCCTTGCCCTGAAACAAGGCCCGCCCCTTGTCAATATTCTCAGGCGTCGCTTCAAACGGATTGATCCATGTTCTGGCCTCATCAATCTTATCGGCCGGCACCCGGGGCTTGAGCACCGCCGCCTCAGTGGCCGACGCCACCGCGGGAACTTGTCCGATCATGACCATGATAGACAGACCCAGCAACACCCAATGTCGACAACCCTGCGCCATCATGGCACCCCCTCAGCGATGGAATCCGGCCTATGCAGTGAAAAAACGTGAGGGGGCCAGCCCACATCAACAAAGACGGGGCTGGCCCGATCAACGATCGTCTACTTGTCTGAATGGCCAGGGAACTTGTGCCCGAGTGACTGCGGGAAACTCACCGTGCCGTCCGGGAATTCCTGCCCATGCTGCCACAAGTGATAGATCACACCGTCCGTTCCGGCGGCCACTTCGGCCACCTTCGCGGCTTGATCGGCCGGCATGTCGAGAATCTGCACGCGGCCCGTGGCAATCTCGACCTTATGATCGTGGAAATGACGGTGCCACTGAATGGCAGGCAACTTCCTGGTCAGGTCTTTTGACACGAAATACTCAATCGCGACGAGCTTGGCTTTGGGATCGGTCGAGTCGAACAGAAGACATTGAAGAATCTTGTCTGAGATGCCTTTGCAATAGTGATGGAACGGTCCGCCCGGTTCCCCGTTTGCCATCAAATGAGGAGCCTGTACATGGATGTCGAACCCTTCGACCGGCGACTTCGGCTCTCCGCTCATCGCCTTCTGCGGCGCCACTCCGGCACAGCCGATGGCTGTCACCGCAATCATGACTAACAGTCCTTTTTTCATCACTTGCGACCTCCTGATTTGGGGTTGGAATATGGCACAACACGGATGCGACCTACTGATCCTCCTTGAGCGTTCACCCTACTGAGAGCGGAATCGACAGAAAAGGATTCGAAAAACTATCGCCCGAAGCTCCAGGCCAGTTTGCATGACCTGATGCCCGGAACAGCTGAAAATCGCTGCAGAAAATCCTGCACACTCGTGCGCGTGATTTATCACAATCGACAAGGGTCAGATGGAGCAAAATAGAGCAAGTCCGCTAGAGACAACCCGGAAACGAGTTGTTGGCTTACGCAGAAGAGTCAAGTCCTAGGAAGATCGAACGGGCGGGGTCGATCGCGAGGGAGTGATGAGTTTCTGGGCCGGCTGAGGGAGCGCGCCTTGCGCGTCCATCATCTCGAACATGAGGCAACATTTCAATCGTCCGCAGACGCCGAGCAGCCGGGGATCTTCGACCTGCAACCCCATTGTTCTCGCCTGCTTCACGGTCACCGGCTTGACCTCTGTCAGAAAGCTGGTGCAACAGAGTACCAGTCCGCAGGTATCGAGTCCGCCGAGTCGCCGGGCTTCCTCCCGGACACCTACCTGGCGCATTTCGATCCGGCCGCCAAAACGCCTGGCCAAGTCACGCACGAGCTCGCGGAAATCGATACGATCGTCTGCGGTATATACGAAGGTCAGTTGCCGGCGCTGGAGCGCGCCATAGACCTCGACCAGCTTCAACCGAAGCTTCATCTCACTAGCCTTCGCCCGGCAATACGCCATGGCCTCGTGAGAGAGCCGCTCAAGCCGTGACACGAGCGCAGCATCTTCCCCGTTTGCCTTGCGCAGAATCGGCTTCAATACGCGCATGGGCGGAATAAACGGAGTCTCGTAAGGCGCGGTGTACACCACACCGTAGGTCACTTCGCCATCGGCTTCGAGCAAGACCCGGTCACCGGTCCGCAGAAGTAATTCTCCGGCATCCAGTTTCTTGACCTCCCCGCGATCCCGGATCTTCACTTCGGTCAACCGGACCGATTGGGGGTAGGCCTTTACCATCTCGTCGATTGTGACCTGATTCATGGCTCGCATGATACACGAGTTCACCCTGAAGGGAAACCGGCGAAGAGGCGGTCGCGCTAAACTGCCGTTGCGACTCCCAGCACCAAAAACTCTCCTAAGCCATTGATATGGATAATATATTAGAACATCGTCGCACTGAGGCTTTGTGGTAATGTACTAGAGCCGACTCGGCTGAACGAGCGAAATGCAATTTCCCCGATACCGTGGACTGATAAAGGAGCCGTTCTCGCATGATACGAATTCCGACGAGAGTCGTTCTCCCCTTCGGCTATCAAATTTCAATCCGCCAGCTGACGGATACTGAAATGGATAAGCGCGATGCCAACGCCGATGGCATCTGGGATGACGACAACAGGACGATTTATATTCGAAAGCGCCTCCCGATGACCAGGCGCCGCTATATCCTCGCGCACGAACTCGGACATGCCTGGCTGGACTGGCAACATCGACATCTCGACGAAGGAAAGGCGAGCACCTGAGGCCAGGCAGAATCACCCGTTGGCCAGCTTCATGATGTATTCCCACTCCCCTTTCGTGACCGGCTGAACCGACAATCGAGAACCTTTCTGCAAAAGCGCCATCCCCGCGAGCGCCTTCTCCATCCGCAAAGAGTCGAGCGAAATGGGCGCATCGAAGGTCCGGACATGGCGGATATCGACCATGTCCCACCGGGGTGCCTTGGGATCGCTGGCAGGATCGAAATGCTTGTGGCGCCGCTCGAACTGGGTCGGATCGGGATACGCCGTAGCCGTGACCTCCGCGATTCCCACGATAGCCGGAGGATTCGCGTTACTGTGGTAGAACAACACCTGATCGCCCGGCTGCATCGCCCGCATGAAATTTCTGGCTTGGTAGTTCCGTACCCCATCCCACGAGGTCATGCGCTTCGGCGCCCGCGCCAGGTCCTCGATCGAAAACACCAACGGTTCTGATTTCATCAGCCAATATTGCTTTGGGTGCGACATCCCTGACATCCTCTCTTGGTCAAATCTCCCACGACTGCTATGCTGCACGTCCTAGCGACCCCCATCATCCCTAAGGAACGTCGATGGAACTGAGCCCATTTTTCTTCGGCCTCTATAAGCTCGTCAAGTATGGTGTCTATCCCCTGACCTGGATCCTCGGTCTCTCGGGCCTGGTCCTGCTCTTCGCCTGGCTTCCCTTCTCTTCCGTACGACAGCGCCGCCTCCGCCTGAGCGCTATGGCTCTGGTCACCCTGCTCCTCATCCTCACGTCTCCACTGACTGCGCACGTGCTTGTAGCCGCGCTGGAAGACGAACACCTTCCGTCAGGCCTTCCGAGGCCAATCGCGAACGGCACCATCGTGGTGTTGGGTGGCGGACTGCGAGACGCCGGCTCGCTACGCCCCAGGATCGAACTGACGGAAGAATCCATGCGGCAAACGGTCTGCGGCGCCGATCTCTACCGTCATGGCATCGCCCCATCGCTGCTTGTAACCGGCGGAGACGCCCGCGTATTGGGGGCAGGGCCGGCCGAGGCGACGGTCCTGAAAGAATTTGCCACCCGCCTCGGAGTCCCCGCAACCGCTATCATCACAGAAGACCAGGCCCGCACAACCTACGAAAATGCCACAAGAACGAAAACGCTCCTCGGCGACCGCGCCTCGATTATCCTGGTCGCCTCCGCAACCCATATGCCAAGAGCGGCGGCGCTATTCCGCGCGCAAGGATTCGACGTCATCCCCTCCCCTTGCGGATTTCATGCAAGAAACCGGGTCACGGATGGCTGGGACACCCTCTCCATTTTCGATGTGCTTCCCGCCACATGGGCTTTCCGGGAAGTATCAGAAGCGATCGAGGAACTCGCCGGCATCGCCGTCTACCGGCTCGCGGGAAAGCTCTGAAAGCCGCACCCCCGTTTCGACAAAAGCCAGAAACGAACGGCACTTGAGGAGTCGACTCATACCTCAGCTCCCCCCTCACCCTGCGACAAGGCCCGCCCCCGATCCTCAATAAACGCCAGCAGCGCACGATACGTCAGCTCTCTGGTTCTCGCTTTACTCCCGGCTTCGGATCCTACATTGCTCTCGACATAAACTCGATCGGTCAAAAATGTGCTCGCCTCATTACAAAGCCCCCACATGTCATGAAGAAAGCCCTCGGGCAACCCGACCTGCATACCTTCAGACTCGATGCGGTCATCAAGGAGCGCCAACAGATCCGAGATGGCATGGTCAGGCCGATAGGCAGAGGCGGAAAAGCCAAACCGCTCCTGAGCCAAGGTCTCCTGCCGGGCCTGCTCCACCAGATCCTGCATATACTCTTTCAACAAACCGATCACATGACCAGAAAGCATGCCGCCATTATCGGCATTCCGTGGAGGAGGAGCAAGGACGCGTTCCGGTTGACCCTGCGCCAAATGCTTCTCTATGATGCGAACTACTCGACAACATAGAGACCCGATGACCGAACGATACGACATCTCTCTGAACACCCCGGCGGGGCAACTCACCAGTGCGGTCGACGTGCCCACTGGCTTCGTGCCGGTCTCGGCGATCGTGCCGATGATGCGGCGGCTGGGAGAAGAAGCCCAGGCCCTGGAAGAACGCCGAAGCATTGAGGCGGGACATGCCATCTCATGCAAAAAAGGTTGCGCCGCCTGTTGCCGCATGCTCGTGCCGGTCTCAGCCCCCGAAGCCTTTGCGCTGCGCGCCTATGTGCAGACCTTGCCGGAAGCCGAACAGACCCGCCTGACTCAACGGTTGGCCGTCACGCGGACGGCCCTGCTGGCCCGCGGACTCTGGAATAATTTGATCGAGATGGGTGAATCGACGAACCCGCCTGACGACACGGCGCTGGAGCCGATCAATCGCGCCTATTATGCGCTGCGGCTCCCGTGCGCATTTCTCGATCAGGACGTCTGCACCATCTACGAGCACCGGCCGGCAGCCTGCCGCGAATTGCTGGTGACCTCACCGGCCGAGTGGTGCCAAGACCCGGCGGAACATCCCGTTGATGCCTTGCCGGTTCCGGTGCGGATCGGACCGGTGCTGAGTCTCTTGTGGGGCGAACTGACGGAGCAACTGCCGACGCTGATCCCCCTCGCGACCGCGCTCGATTGGGCCGCCCGCCATGAGCAGGAGAATCAGCCGCGCTGGCAGGGCACCCACATCCTCGATCGCGCGCTCGACAAAGTCTGGCGGTTCCTCAGTCAGGCATTTCAGAAGGAAGCATAATGTCCAACCAACAACCACCCTCTCCCCTTGGAGGAGAGGGCAGGGGTGAGGGGAAGAAAGCCTTTACGCGTTCCTTGCGTGCGAATCAAACAGACGCCGAGCGACGCCTATGGCAATTGCTCCGGTCAAGACAACTCAATGGGCTTAAGTTTAGGCGTCAACATCCGGTTGGCCCCTACATAGTAGATTTCTGCTGTCTTGAACAGCGGCTGATCGTTGAGCTTGATGGCGGGCAACATGCTGACGAGACAAGGAACGATGAAGTCCGTACTCACTGGCTAAGCCTTCAGGGATACCGAGTCTTACGCTTCTGGAATCATGAGGCACTGATAGAAACTTCAGCGGTACTGGAAGCGATCCAGCTCGCCGTGAGACCCCCTCCCCCTACCCCTCTCCCTGGAAGGGAGAGGGAACATCGAACAAAAGCTGTGAGTCCCCTATCAACCGCCCAGCAAGGAGAAGCTCGAATGCAGAAGCCTGTGATTGCCTGTTTGGATTTAGAAGGCGTGCTCGTGCCGGAAATCTGGATCAATGTTGCGCTCAAGACCGGAATCGAAGAACTCAAGATCACGACGAGAGAGATGCCGGATTATGACAAGCTGATGAAGCGGCGGCTCGCCATTCTCGATGAGCACAAGTTGACCCTCGCCGACATTCAGAGCGTGATCGATAAGATGGGGCCGCTGGAAGGAGCGCCGGCATTCGTCACCTGGTTACGTGAGCGCTGCCAGGTGATTATTCTCTCGGACACGTTCTATCAATTCGCGCTGCCGCTCATGCGTCAGTTGGGCTATCCCACGCTGTTCTGCAACCAGCTTGAAATCGACGGAAGCGGCCGCATCGCGGCGCACCACATGCGGATGCCGAATCAGAAAAAGTATTCCGTCGCCGCCTTCAAGTCGTTGAACTTTTTCACCATGGCCGCCGGCGACGCCTACAACGACACCGCCATGCTGGGCGAAGCCGACGCCGGATTCTTCTTCCGGCCGCCCGATCATCTGCCGAAAGAATTCCCGCAGTTTCCGGTGACCCAGACCTATAGCGAACTGCAAGAGAAGTTTGCGAAGGCGGGGAATTTGAAATAGCGTTCAGCCATCAGCGTTCAGCTCTCAGCCACTAATTTTTCCTCCCCTTTGTAAGGGGAGGCCAGGAGGGGTAGCAGCTCATGAGCTACCATGCCGATGCAACCTCACATGCCCGTCACGGCTGCCGGAAGTCTCGACCTCCCCTGCCCCCTCCTTACGAAGGAGGGGAAAAGAAAGCTGACTGCTGAAAGCTGACTGCTTTCTTACTCTCCATTCACTATCTCCAACACCCGACGGCCGTAGCGCTCGACTTTCGCGTCGCCGATGCCGGGGATTTCCAGCAAGGCCGCCTGGGTCACGGGCTTGTGGCTGGCAATCGTGCGCAAGGTTTTGTCATGAAAGATGACGAACGGCGCCACCCCCTCCTCTTCCGCCAATGCCGTTCTGAGCCGGCGGAGCCGCTCATAGAGCTGCGGATCACCCTGAGCGGCGAGTTCGATCGCGCGAGAGGGTCGCCGTTCAGCCACTGGCTTTGTCGATCGTGCACCGATCGCGCCCCCGGCCGCCTGCCGTGCGTCGAGGGCACGGGTCCCGTTCAGCACCTCGCGGCCCAGGCGCGTCAGGTCAAGCAAGGGATACTCCTGACCAATCACCGCCAGATAGCCCGAATCAATCAGATCTTTCACCGCATGCGTGACCGTCGTTTTTGAGGAGTCCCGACAGAAGCCATAACTCTCACACCGCTCGGCTCCTTGCGACAGGATCGCCTTCGATTGGCTGCCGCGAAGAATCTCCACAACGCGGGTCACCCCGAATCGCCCATCACACCAGGCCACCGTCTGCAACACAGCCCTGGCACAGGCCGCATCATCCTGAAGAGATGCGGGCGCTTCATGCACCTCGCTCACGCAGCGATCGCAGAGGCCGCAAGGCCCCATGGCCCGCTCCTCGGCATCGCTGAAGTAATCCAGAATCGCCAGCTGGCGGCAGGTACGGACCGACACATAGGCCAGCATCTCGCGAAGCAACGTCCGCATGCGAGCCGCACGTTCTCCACTCGCCGGATCTTTCGCCGCCTGCTGAATGAAATATTCCTGCGTATTGAGATCCCGCTCGTGAAACAGCAGCACACAAGCAGCCGGCAACCCGTCGCGCCCGGCGCGGCCCGCCTCTTGGTAGTAGGCTTCGATGCTTCCCGGAATATCGATGTGCGCGACCAAACGCACGTCCGCCTTATCGATGCCCATACCGAACGCGTTGGTCGCCACGAGAATGCGGAGCTGCCCCTGGCGAAAATCATCATGGACGAGTCGCCGCTCCTCATCGGAAAGCCCGGCATGGTAGTACCCAACAGACGGATGGGTTTGCCCGAGCCAGCTCGCGACGTCCTCCACCGTCCGGCGGGTGGCTCCATAAATCACAATGGTCCCCGTGTCGCATTTGCGCACCAGCCGATCCAATTCCGTCAGCTTCTCCCCAAGCGACGAACAGAGCCGGACGGACAAGGCTAAATTTTCCCGGCGGAATCCCGTCACCACGGGCAACGGATCGCGCAGGGTCAACCGTTCACAAATGTCGGCCTGCACCCGCGTCGTCGCCGTGGCCGTCAACGCCAAACAGGGCGGATTGTTGAGTTCCTGGCGCAGGCGCCCGAGCTTCATATAGTCGGGTCTGAAATCATGCCCCCATTGGGAGATGCAATGCGCTTCATCGACGACCAGGAGCGACACCAGGCATTTCCTGACCAGGCGCAGAAACCCTTCGTGTTGAATCCGTTCTGGCGCCACATAGAGCAGTTTGAGACTTTGAAGGTGAAGACCCTGGATGACCTTGTCTCGCTGCTGCTCGGTCAGGCCGGAATGGAAGGCGGCAGCAGAGATTTTCCGTTGCCTCAGGCTCTCAACTTGATCCTGCATCAAAGCGATAAGCGGGGACACCACGAGGGTCAACCCTGGCAAGAGTGTCGCAGGAAGTTGATAGCAGAGCGATTTCCCCTGGCCGGTCGGCATGACCACCATCGCGTCGCGGCGGGCCAAGACGGCCCGCATGACGTCCTCTTGGCCGGGCCGGAACTGGGCGAGACCGAACTGCTGTCGAAGCTGTTTCTCTAGATCGTACAAGGTGTGCGTAAACGAGTTAGATGTCGATACGGGCGGAGTATAGACGAGCGGTTGGCCCTGAACAAGCGGTCGACGGCTAATAGCCCCCTAGGAAAACAGTCATCAGCTTTCGGCTTTGAGAGGGGGCACTCCAGTCAGCACTCATCTTTTCATCCCCTTTGTAAGCGACTGTCTTGACAGTCAAGGGTGAATGAGAGTTTTCCGCGCCTGTCACGAATTCGCGACGCACGCCGTTGGCCCAGGGCCAGAGATCGGCAGTCGACCCGACTCAGAGCAGCAGCGGCGGGCGCGGT
>JAUYAO010000003.1 GCA_030692565.1 Nitrospira sp. | reverse complement strand
TTCTGCCGGGACGGAATAGAGTTCCGATAACACCCGTACGACGATCACGGCGCGGGTCGCGGACAATTCCCAATTCGACGGAAACAGCGCGGTGTGAATCGGGACATTGTCCGTATGGCCCTCGACGCGCACGTGCCGGTTGAGCTCGATCATGGCCTGGGAGAGTCCCTGAAGAAACGGGAGGGCTTCGGGGCGCACGGCGGCTTCTCCGCTATTAAAGAGGACTTGATCCGGAATGGTGATGACGATGTCTCCGTTCAATTTTTCTTGGAGCTGCATGAAGTCGAATTGGGAGTTCGCCTTCATGTTTTTGACCAGTTCGCGCATCTTTCTGATCGCGACTTCTTTGTTGCCGGGAAGATTCTGCGTCATCAATGTAGGCCGCTGCTGCCCGAGGGTAAAGGCCATTGAGGAGGCCGTAGGCGTAGCCAGAGGATTCAACGCCGCCTTGATGGATTCGCTGACTGTGCGGTATTTGCCTTCATTGACGGAGGAGACGGAATACATCACGACAAAGAACGCGAACAGCAGCGTGATGAAGTCGGCGTAGGATACCAGCCAGCGTTCATGGTTCTCGTGTTCTTCGTGTTTGTGTTTGGCCATGCTGGAATCCGTCAATCGTCAGGCGTCATTCGTCAATCGCATAAGTACGGTCTTCGGCTCCGTACGGTTGACGATTGCCGCTTGACGGGGCGTGCGTCACTTCTTTGCTTCTTTCGTGCGTTCCTCGTGCGGCAGGAAGCTTTCCAGCTTTTCCTGGAGGAGTCTGGGATTCTCGCCTTGGGCCAGGCCGACCAGCCCCATGATGATGATGTTGCGTGCCCCGGACTCTTCCTTCAGCTTCATCTTGATCTTGTTCGCGAAGGGCAGAAAAAAGAGGTTGGCGAGGCCGACGCCGTATACCGTAGCCACGAAGGCCACCGCGATGCCGCCGCCCAACTTGGACGGATCGGCCAGGTTTTCCATCACGTGGATCAGTCCCAGGACCGCGCCCAAGATGCCGACGGTCGGAGCATAACCGCCGGCGGCCTCCCACACTTTTGCGGCTTTCACGCCGGCCTCTTCGTGATGCTCGACTTCGATTTCCAGAATTTCGTGCACGGCTTTCGGATCGGTTCCGTCCACGATGAGCTGCACGCCCTTCTTGAAGAACGGATCCTTAATGTCCTTGAGTTTGCCTTCCAGCGCCAGCAGTCCTTGTTTGCGCGATACCGTGGCCAGATCCAGAATCAGCTTGATCGTGCCCTTGGTATCGACGGGGGTGTTGCCGAACACCATGCCGAGCGATCCCAAGGACTTGAGCACGACCGACAGCGGATTTTGCACGCAGCAGGCGCCGATCGTGCCTCCGGCCACGATGATGAAGGCCGTGAGCTGCATGATGGAGCTGAGGTGACCACCTTCCAACGCCTGCCCACCGATGATCGATCCGATCGAGAGTACGATTCCGAGTATTGTCGCTATATCCACGAGTCAGTCTTTCCTTACAATACAAGAGCATGAGCGATATTAATCATGTGATAGATCATGCCTACCTTTGAACTATTGCACCTCGAATTCCGCCTCTGCTACGGTGCGCTACCCAACAGAAGGAGCCAGCGCATGGATTCGTCCGACAGTTTGATGCTCGATGCCAAGCAAGCCATTCTGGAGGAACAGCATCGCCGGTTTCAGGCGCTCCAGAAGGAGGGCAAGTGGGCGGAGGCGATGCAACAGTTCCAGACCACGATGCATTGTGCCTCGGATCTGTTGACGGATTCTCTGACCTTGCTCGAACGGGTGCTTGAAACACATCGCCAGCCCCCTCCGGAGAATCCTCAGAACGGTCCCCTCGCATAACTCTAGTGTGTGGCCGCCTCCATGGCGGCTTGCTCGTTCGGGAGCAAGAGCCGGTTCAAGTCCAGCACGATCAAGAGTCGATCGTCGATCCGTCCGACTCCCTGGGTAAACTCGGCTCCGGCCGTACTGCCGACCGACGGCGGCGGCTCGATCATCACTTTCGGGAGCCGCAACACTTCCACCACCTCGTCCACGATCAAACCCACCATCCGTTGTCGGACCAGTACCACCATGATGCGTGAGTCATCCGTCCGTTCGACGGTCGAGAGACCGAACCGCCGGCGGAGATCCAGCACCGGGATGATTCGCCCGCGGAGATTGATGACCCCTTCGACGAAGTACGGGGCTTTGGGGACGCGCGTGACTTCGACCATGCGGTTGATTTCCTGCACACTGAGCACATCGAGCGCAAATTCTTCCTGGGCAATCCGGCATGTCACGAATTGCACCAGGTCGTCCCCGCCTTTGCCGGTGCCGCTGGGCCCGGCTCCCTGCTGAACCTGGCCCGGCGCTTTTTCTTCCACAATCATCAGTCTCTCCTTTCGAGGCTCCTGCTTAAAGCTTGAACGAGCCGACAATGCCTTGGAGTTCGGTGGCCAACTGGCTCAGGTCGTGACTGGCCTTGGCCGACTCGGTCGCGCCAGACGCGGATTCTTTGGTGACCTTCGCGACGTTTTCGATATCGGTCGCGATCTGCTGGGTTGCGACCGATTGTTCCTCGGAGGCGACCGCGATCTGCCGGATCATGTCGGCGCTTTCGGAGACCATCTCGACGATGCGGGTCAGCGCCTCGCCGGTCTTGTTGACCAGATCGACGCCTTTCGTGACGGTCTGGGTGCCTTGCTGCATCGACTCGACCGCGCCGCGGGTATCCTGTTGGATCTGGCGGATCATGTCGCCGATTTCCTTCGTGGCTTTCGTCGTCCGTTCGGCCAGCTTTCTGACTTCGTCGGCGACGACCGCGAACCCCCGTCCCTGCTCACCGGCGCGGGCCGCTTCGATGGCCGCGTTCAAGGCCAGCAAGTTGGTCTGGTCGGCGATGTCTTCGATGACTCGGACGATTTCGCCGATCTGATCGGACGACTTGCCGAGTTCCGCAATGATCGTGGCCGAGCTAGACACGGCATCCGAGAGCTGTTGCATCCCCGAGATGGTGTCGGAGACCACCGAGCCGCCGTCTTTGGCGGTCTTGACCGTCTCCTGGGCGAGCGTCGCCGCTTTCCCTGAGTTCTGCGCCACCTGGCTGACCGTCGCGTTCATCTCTTCGACCGCCGCGGCGGTCTGCGAGGCGCGCGACGTGAGCGTGTCGGTGCCCTTGGAGATTTCCTCCGCGGTTGCCGACAACTCCACCGAGGCGGAAGCCAATTTGTCCGTCACATGCGCCACCTTCCCGACCAGGGCTTGGAGATTTTCCGTGCACTCGTTGAACGACATGCTGAGCATGGCCACTTCATCGCGGCCCTCGACCGGCACCCGGCTGGTGAGGTCGCCGTGGGTAAAGTTTCCGAAAATGTCGACCATCCGCCGCAGAGGGAAGGTGATCGAACGGGCGATCGTCCACCCTGCGAACATCGCGCCGGCCAATATGGCGGCCATCCAGAGCGCGGCATGCAGAATCGTCGTCTGGACAACTCCCTTGACCTCTTCTTCCTGCTGTTTTTGCCAGGGAATCGCCGCCGCCACCACTTGGTCGATCCCGCGGCGGTGATCCGCATATTGTTGAATGAGGCTGGTCGTCGCGATTTGATGGGCCTTTGCAAGATTGCCCGCTTGAACGGCCGGAAGAAAATCGTTGTGCCAGGTGGCAAAGAAGGCTTTGGCCGGGAGGTAGGAAGTGACGGTCAATGCCTCTTTGATCGGTCCGTCGGACAATTCCTTGAGCCAGAACTTGTGGCGTTCATCGTATGCAGTCTCCAGCTCTTTGCTGCGGGCGAGCAGTTTCTCCACGGTGGCGCGATCGTGGTCCTGCGCCAATTCGAGGGCGGTGAGGTACGATTCGATCAAATAGGCCGGCGGCGGCAGAACGTCGGTCAGCAGGTCTTTGGTATTGGCGATCTCTCGATACAGGGGGCCATTCACTTTGACCCGTTCCAGACCGTTGTAGAGCACCGCAAAGGTGATAAGGGTGCCGACGATGAACGGCATGGCCAGCAAGAGCAGTTTCCAGGAAATCGAGAGTTTACTTAAGACGGTATTCATGGTTTTCCTCATGTGCCTGTGTCTTGCTGGTCCTTCTGGGCCTGACAGACGAGAGGCGATTGATATGATCCTTTGAAGGGTGCCGGGGTTGAGAACATCGCGTCATCTCGACCCCGGCCTCCTTCCATACCGCCTAGAACGTCTTGGTGAATTTCAACTTATAGAAATCCTCGTTGTCGGCAAAGTCGGCCCGGCCGTGAACCGGAAGGCCATGCCCCCCGCCAACTTCATTTCCACATACGGTCCGAACCACCGATAGTAGTCCTGCTGCGCGCCCGGCCCGCTGCTGTCCCGGGTGCTCAAGAGATGCTCGTAGTGCACCCCTGCGGAGAACATGCTGTTGAACCGGTAGCCCGCATTCGCCCACCAGTGGAGAAAGTCCCACGTGCCCCGGCGGCCCGTTTGGCAATCGGGAAAATCTGAGGTACAGGTCGTCCCCGTTCCCCCGCTGCCGCCTTCGCTCCGCCCCGCCTTGTAGTAGCCCAGATAGAATTCGCCTTCGAACCGGTCGTCCAGGTAGTTCACAATCAAGCTGGGCACCCAGCCATCAAAGGCCGTCGTCCGTTCATTGCGGCTGCCGCCGCCCTTGGGGAAGGTTCCGCCCCGGGAGGACAGCAGGCTGCCATGCACCGTGCCGATGCTCGGCGTCACGCTCAAGCGCTTGTCCAAGAAGGTGAAGTTCAACCCAAGGTCCAGCTCCAGCCAGGGATTGGCATCATGGACACCTGGACTGTTCACATCGGTCCAGTAGGTGGTGCTGAAGGCCAGCGCGATGTCCTTGGTCAACCCGTAGGTCCCATAGACCGCCGGATTGAAGCCGAAGAAACTGTCGGCCTGCATTGCCATTGTCACGGAGACCGGATGCTTGGTCGTATCCATCAAGTCGTCCGTCAGTCCCGCCTGCGCCGGCAGGTTGGCCGATATCAGGAGGAATGCTGTAGCCGCCAGTACTGTTACACGTCGTGCTGGGTTCATCGGTCTTCTCCTCCGTATTAAGTTGCCTGGCTATGCGGGAGCCTTCCTGGCTCCCGCAGTTCCCTATCGGCGCTGTGCGCCTAAAGCTTGAACGAGCCGACAATGCCTTGGAGTTCGGTGGCCAACTGGCTCAGGTCATGACTGGCCTTCGCCGATTCGTTGGCGCCGGACGCCGATTCCTTCGTGACCTTCGCGACGTGTTCGATATCGTTCGCGATCTGCTGGGTTGCGACCGATTGTTCTTCGGAGGCGACCGCGATCTGCCGGATCATGTCGGCGCTCTCGGAGACCATTTCGACGATGCGGGAGAGCGCTTCGCCGGTCCGGTTGACGAGGTCCACGCCGCTGGTCACCTTCACGGTCCCCTGCTGCATCGACTCAACCGCGCCGCGGGTATCCTGTTGGATCTGGCGGATCATGTCGCCGATTTCCTTCGTGGCTTTGGTCGTCCGTTCGGCCAGCTTTCTGACTTCGTCGGCGACGACCGCGAATCCTCGACCCTGCTCACCGGCGCGGGCCGCCTCGATGGCGGCGTTCAAGGCCAGCAAGTTGGTCTGGTCGGCGATGTCTTCGATGACCCGGACGATTTCGCCGATTTGATCGGACGATTTGCCGAGTTCCGCAATGATCGTCGCCGAGCTGGACACGGCGTCGGAGAGCTGTTGCATCCCCGAGATCGTGTCGGAGACCACTGAGCCGCCGTCTTTGGCGGTCTTCACCGTCTCCTGGGCGAGGGTCGCGGCTTTCCCGGAATTCTGCGCGACCTGGCTGACGGTGGCATTCATTTCTTCGACCGCCGTGGCGGTCTGCGACGCGCGTGACGTCAGCGTATCGGTGCCCTTGGAGATTTCTTCGGCCGTGGCAGACAGCTCGACCGACGCGGAGGCGACTTTGTCGGTCACGTGGGCCACTCTCCCGATCATCTTTTGCAGCTTTTCGATGAACATGTTGAAATAGCCGCCCATTATGGCAATTTCGTCTGTGCCATGAGCCGGCACGCGCTTGGTCAGGTCGCCTTCGCCCTGGGCGATATCTTTGGTGATCGTAATCATCTCGTGGATCGGCTTCAAGACGATGGTGCGCAGCAGCAGGTAGGTGGTCAGAAGGATGGCCAAGACCATGCCCACCATCAACGCGGTCGTGTTGTACAAGGACTTTGTGGCCGCTTCTCTTGCCACAGCCATACGCGCATTGACGATCGTCAGGCCGAGGGTATCGCCGACCTGTTTGTCGGTATGGCAGCTGATGCAAGCAGCGGATACCGCCTTGTCAGGAGACGCACGACGAAAGAAGAGGGTGCCATTCATATCCTCTTCCTGCATATAGCTCTCGGCCCCACCCATGATGGCCTTCATGGCTTCTTGTTCAAAGGCATCCTTGGGGAGATTTGCGGAATTGAGCGGTGTCTGGCTGACCAATCTCAAACTAAAGAGCCCGCCCTTGAGTGCTTCTTCCCCGATTTCGCGCATGGCGGTCGCAGGAAAGGGAATGGCCTCAGGGTTGTTGCCATGCTCCTTGGCCGTGATAATCTCGCTGCCGGCTTTCGACTTCTTGATTTTGGCAACATAGTTAGTCGTGATATAGGAACGTGTAATCTGGGCAAATTGCTCAATCGTCTTGGTCCTAATCGTCATCATATTTTCCAGCTTGCTGTCCTCTTGCTTGCTGAGAACGACAAAGCCGATCGAGGTGATAACCACGGACAGAGCCATAATTGTTACTAGAAACTTCGATCCGATATTCATGTTCTTCGTCAACTGGTTCATAGATCCTCCCACCTGGTGCGTATGAATGAAGTGAGTGCGCGCCCTGTCATTACCTTTTCGCTCGTCTCATGCCGTACCGCATGTTCAACACCTCGCCGGCGAGGTAGGAGTGGTGACTACCTTATCGGCATCCTTTGTGTGATCCTGTGCCGCTAGGCCATAGTCAACACCTCGCCGGAGGGAGGGATCGAACCAGGCCTGCTCGGCAGGGTTCGATGGATCCTCTCTCATTTAGACCATGTTCAACACTTCACCGACGATATGCGGCAACGGGACGACTTTATCCGCACAGCCCGCTTCCACGACCGCCTTCGGCATGCCATAGACGATGCAGGTCTTTTCATCCTGCACGATCGTACGGCCTTTCGAGGCCTTGATGGCCTTCATCCCTTCAAGCCCGTCATGGCCCATGCCGGTGAGAATGACGCCGATGCCGCGCTCTCCATACAGGGCCGCGACCGACTGCAGCATGATGTCGGCGGCCGGCGCATGCAGATGCTTTTCATAGTTCGGGCTCAGCGACACCACATTGGTGGTGATGGATTTCTTCTTGACGCGAAATTGGACCCCTCCGGGGGCGATGAGGACGCGGCCGGCTTTCACCTCATCCCCGTCGACCGCTTCTTTGACTTCCAACGGACAAATCTGATTCATGCGATCGGCAAAGGGTTTGGTAAACGATTTGGGCATGTGTTGCACGATGACGATGCCTGCGGGAAAATCAGCGGGTAGCATCGGCAGGATTTCCATGAGAGCCTGCGGGCCCCCCGTCGAGCAGCCGATCGCCACGATGCGATTGCCGCGGGTGACGCTGATGGAATGCGCCGACAAGGCGCCACCGGCCGGCTTGACGATCGTGGCCATCGGGCCGCTGCTTCGCCGGATGGCCAGCTTGCCGGTCGCCTGGCTGGCGCCCACGATCTTTGCCACCAGGGCCCGTTCGATTTCGACGATATTGGTGGCCACGCCGTCCAATTGCTTGGGGATGAAGTCAACGGCCCCGTACTCCAGGGCTTTCAGCGTATCGTTGGCGCCTTCCGTCGTGAGCGAACTCACCATGATGATGGGGACCGGACATTCCGCCATGATGCGCCTGACCGCTTCAATCCCGTTCATGCCGGGCATTTCGACGTCCATGGTCACGACGTCCGGCTTCAACGTCTTGACCTGTTGAATCGCTTCCTCCCCGTTTCGGGCCAAGCCCGCGACGGCGATGCGAGGATCGCTGGTCATCATTGCCGACAGACTTTTTCTCATGAACGTCGAGTCATCGACGACGAGCACTTGGATTGTCTTGGCCATAAACGGTTCCGTCCTTCTCCCACGCACCGCTCAACCGACGAGTCCCCTCGGCTAGAGGATGTAGCGCGTCAGTTTGCTGGAAAACTCTTTCGGATCGAATTTCGTGACGTAGTCCGTGGCGCCGACTTGCGCGCCTTTTTCCTGATTGCAGCTGCCCGTCAGAGACGAGTGCAGCACGACGGGAAGATGGGCCAGTCTCGGATCGGAGCGAATGTGCTTGGTGAGGGTGAATCCATCCATGTCCGGCATTTCAATGTCGCTGAGGATCAGTTGAATCCGATCGACTTGCGACAGGCCCTGATTCACCGCGTCCTCGGCGAGTTCCGTGAGGTAATCCCAGGCTTCCTTGCCGGTCGTCGTTTGAATGTAGGCGACGCCCATCTTTTCGAGGGCTTTGCGGATCTGGGTCCTGGCGACAGAGGAGTCGTCGGCAAACAGGACGCATTTCGTCTTCAATTCGGGGCGCTCAGCCAGGCCGGCATACACTTCCTCGTCCGGGCGAGGGCAGATATCGCTCAGCACTTTCTCAACATCCAGGATCAACACCATGCGGCTGTCGTCGAGCATGGTCACGGCGGTAACGGCGCCTTTATTATTTTCTCGGACGAGCGCCGGAGGCGTTTTGATCTTGGACCAGGAGGTGCGGATGATACGATCGACCGCGGCGACATGGAAGGCCTGTAAACTACCATTATATTCAGTAATGATCAGGATGCCGTTCTCTTTGCATTCGGGCTTCGTGAGATCGACGTCTTGCTCACCCAATCCCAGCGTGCGTCTCAGGGCGATGACCGGCACCATGGTCCCTCGGATATTGGCCATGCCCAGGACGCGGCCGTCGGCTTCCGGCACTCTGGTCAGGGGCGGCAATTTCATGACCTCGCGGACTTTGAACACGTTAATGCCGAAGACTTCACCGGTGCCCAGATGGAACAAGAGCAGTTCCATCTGATTGGCTCCCGCCAGTCTCGTGCGTGCATCGATTTCATTGATCAGCGTAGACATCAGCGAACTCCTTTACGACCCCTACCCGTTGTCCTAGGCCACCATGGCGGAGGCATGCCAGGCTTGGGCGTTCTCCACGAGCTCTGAAATATCCAGGATGAGCACGACCTTTCCTTCGCCGGTGATCGTGGCGCCGGAAATGCCCTTGATGCTATCCAGATATTCCCAAATGGACTTGATGACGACTTCTTCCTGTGAGCGTAATTCGTCTACGACCACACCGATCCGCCGGTCGCCCAAGGCGGCGACCACGACATAGAAACGGTCGCGCTCGCGGTCGGTGGGAATGTCAAACTCTTTGGCCAGCCGGAGCAGCGGCAGCACGCGATCCCGTAAATGCAACACTTCCCGTCCGTTGATGGTTTTGATCTCGTCCTTTGAAATCCGGACGGCTTCGATAACGGAGCTGAGGGGAATCGCAAACGTCGCCCGTTCGACTTCCACCATCAGGGCCTGAATAATGGCGATGGTCAGCGGCAGCTTGATCGTGATGAGACTGCCCTTGCCTTCTTCAGACTCGATTTCGACGGTGCCGTTCATCTTGCGGATATTGGTTCGGACGACATCCATGCCGACGCCGCGACCGGAGACATCCGTGACTTTTTCAGCCGTGCTGAAGCCCGGCAGGAAGACTAAGTTGACCACTTCACGAGGCTCCATGGTTGCCAGCTCCGCCTCGCTGATGAGTCCCTTCTGCAAGGCCTTGGCTTTAATCTTGCTGAGCGCGATGCCTTTTCCGTCGTCCTGGATGCGAATGACGATGCTGTTGCCCTCCTGACTTGCGGCAATACGCAAGACACCCTCGCTGGGTTTTCTGGCGGCATGCCGTTCGGTAGGCATTTCGATGCCGTGGTCGATGGCATTCCGCACGAGGTGGACCAGCGGATCGCCGATTTCATCGGCCACGGACTTATCGAGCTCGGTCTCTTCTCCGTGCGTCTCCAGCCGCACCTGCTTGCCGAGTTTCGACGACAGGTCCCGGACCATGCGGGGCAGCTTGGCCATGACTTTCTTGATCGGCAGCATGCGCGTTTTCATGACGGCAAGTTGCAGGTCTGTCGTCACCAGATTCAGCTGGGTTAGTGTTTCGCTGAGCGCCCGGACCTGAGGATCCGTTTCGTGTGTCTGCTCCAGTATCCCGCCGATTTTGATCAGGCGATTTCTTCCGAGGACCAATTCACCGACGAGATTCATGACGGAGTCGAGCCGTTTCGTTTCCACGCGGATCGTGGCATCCTCTTCGGCCTTGGGATGCTTCTCTTGCTTCTGCAACGCCTGATCGAGCGCTTTCTCGGAGATCGCTTTCGCTTGAATGAGCAATTCTCCGAGCGGCTGTTTGGGATCCGGCTGTTTGGATTGCTCCGTCAGGGCATCGAACACCTGCTCTTTGGTCGCCAGACCTTCGGTGACGAGAATTTCTCCCAACTGGGGCGGCGGCGCTGCTGGTTGCGGGAGTTCCTGGGGCTGGGCGGCCGCCGGTGCCGGAGCGACCGGAGGCTTCGGAGCGGCGGCCGCCTCGCTGAACTTCCCTGCGAGAATGTCGTCGAGTTTCTGGGACATCGTCTCGACGGGAATCTTCACGTCGGTCCCGGACGTCCGAATCTCGGTCATGATGAGCTTGACGGTATCGACCGTTTCAAGAATCACCGTGATGATTTCCGGAACGACGGCCATCTCCCCCTGCCGGAGTTTATTCAGAATACTTTCGGCCCGATGGGTGACATCGACGAGATGAGTGAAGCCTAGAAAGCCGGCCGACCCCTTCATGCTGTGCATGGCCCGGAAGATCTCGTTGAGAAGATCTTTATTCTCCGGCTGCGCTTCGAGCTCGACGAATTTCTGATCGAGTCCGTCGATCATCTCCGTCGTTTCGGTCAGAAAGTCGTTGAGTATTTCCTGCGTTTCATCGTCCATGGCACCCTCCGGTGAAATACAGTGATGCGTGATGGGTGATCAGTGATGGGTAAGATCCGATTGCGAGGTCATGCCGTTCCCACCCATCACACATCACGCTTCACCCGGCTAGTTAAATCCGAACTGCTTCAAAATCTCGTCCGCGACATCCTGGTTCATGGACGTCTTTTTCGACGCTTCCAACTGTTTGAGCATTTCCGCGGCCTTTCCGGCCTCATCTTTTCCTGCGCCCTTCGTGTAGGGGCCGAAGACCACCACCAGTTCGAGCAGTTTGTGCTCGACTTCTTCCACAATCGTCACCAACTTGTTGACGCGTTGGGCGACCAGGTCCTGAAACGACAGCGCGGTGATGATGTCGATCAGCGGCTTATCGTCCTTCTTTAATCCGGTGCGGATGGAGGCCAGCGCCGCCGCGTCGTCTCCGGTCAGGTGCTGGGCGAGGGCGTCCATTTGGGCGAAGACCCGCTTGCGGTTGTCCTCGACGGTTTCGACCTGCTGCATGACTTTATGCGTGCCTTCTTCCGTCAACTTGCGCAAATCGCGCAAATGCGTGGTCGCATCAGGCAGCTGCTCGGTCGTGGCGCTCATCGGGGCGCTGAATTGCGAAATCGTCTTGATGGTCTTGTCGATGAACCGGGTCAGTTCTCCGAGCTTCTCATAGAGTGCGGTCTCGGCATTCTCGGGCTCGATGTCGTCGTCTAGAGTCTTTGCGGGAGCGCTGGCATTCACGTTGGCTCGTGAAATCATGAGTCCGATCCTTCCTATTTGAAGATCTTGTTGATCTTCTCCTGCATGGTTTCCGCGGTGAACGGCTTGACGACATAGTTGTTCACGCCAGCCTGGATGGCTTCGATGAGGTTCTCTTTCTGCGCTTCGGCCGTCACCATAAGCACGGGGATGTGTTTCAGCTTCTCGTCGGCGCGAATGGCGCGGAGCATTTCGATGCCGGGCATGACCGGCATGTTCCAATCCGACACGACAAAGCCGAACGGCTCAGTCCGCAGCTTCTGAAGGGCTTCCTGCCCGTTTTCGGCTTCTTCCATATTGGAAAAGCCGAGTTGCTTGAGAATGTTTTTGACAATACGGCGCATGGTCGACATGTCATCGACGACGAGAATCTTCATGTTGAGATCTGCTGGCATGGGTCCTCCTCTTGCGGCTTACAGTTTTTGATAGACGACGGCTCGGCCGACGTGTTGCGATCGAAGTACATCACTCATTTTCGTCAGGGACTCCGAAAAGCCGATGATCAGATAGCCGTTGGGCTTCAACGCGCCGGCGAGATCAGTCGCAATTTGATGTTTTGCTTTCTCATCGAAATAGATCAGACAGTTTCGGCAGAAGACGATGTCGATGCCGCGTACCAGTTTCAAGCGTGGACGGTCGTAGAGATTCAGATTCATGAACTTCACCCGACTCTTGATCGTCGAGGAAATGGCAAAATTCTCCCCTTGCGCATTGAAGTGTCTGGTCTTGAGGTGCGGGGGAACGTGACGCAAGGCATGGGCGGTATAGACTCCGGCTTTGGCCAACTTCAGTATCGGCTCACTGATGTCGGTTGCCAGGATTTCAATATTCCAGTTCACCAGGGGCGCGTAGTCCGACAACATGAGGGCCAGCGTGTAGGGCTCATCTCCCGATGAACAGGCGGCGCTCCAGATCCGGATCTGGCGGGACGCCTTGTTGGCTTCCATGACGGCCGGGATGACGGTCTTGATGAAAGAGTCGAGCTGTGGTTGATCCCGATAGAAATAGGTCTCGTTCGTCGTGATCAGGCCATAGAGGGAGACGAGCTCCCGGTCACGATAGGTATCAAAGCGGAGATAGTTGACGTAGTCGGCATAGGTCGCGAGCTTGTGCTCTTTCAGTCGCGGGGCGAGACGGCTTTCAAGGAGATATTTCTGGTTCTCCTGAAAGGTGATTCCCGTTTGCTCATAGATAAACTCACGCAACAGCTTGAATGTCTCGGCATCCATGCCGCGTTTGCTCTGTTCTGCTTCCGCTTTTGTGACAGGACTGCCCATGAGACTCCCTTACCCGCGTGCGGGTGTTGCGCGTTAGTCGTGGTATTCCCCGCTCTGGGGCGCACCTCGACTGTCGGAGGTTGTTCTCAGCCGTTCTGCGCCGCGAACGGCGTTACGCGGCTTGTGAACGGCTATGCATCCAGTCATGGATGTCGCGTCGCAGAAAGCGCCAATGCTTCCCGATCTTCGAGGCCGGCAATTCGCCGACACGCGCGAGCTTATAGACGGTGGACTTGGGTACGCGGAGAAACCGCGCCACTTCCTGGACCGTCATGATCTCGCCATCCGTTGTGTTTGCCTGTGTCACGGTTGATGCGGTCATAGGATTATTCATAGTGAGTGGGTTATCGGTGTGCTCGATAGAAAACTTGAGAGGGCACTCACGCCGAATAAGACAGGGGGGCTCTCGGTGTTGTCGATTGGAGTGATCGATGCGATTCAGGAACGATTGGTGCTCAGGTTTGAAGAGGCTTCAACCGATGAAGTACTCGATATTCACCGCTAACCATCAGGAACTTTGCGCAATGGCCACGATCATCTCGATCGCGTCGGGAAAGGGCGGCGTCGGTAAGAGTGTGGTGTCGGCCAACCTCGCTCTTTTATTGGCCAAACGCGGGCAACGGGTGGTGTTGGCCGACCTCGATGTGGGGGGAGCGGATAGCCACATTCTCTTCGGTCTTTTGAATCCGCCGCTCACCCTGACGGATTTTCTCAATCGCCGTGTGCCGACGCTCATCGAGATTGCCCAACCGCTCTCCGTCCATAAGAATCTGCGCATTATTCCTGGCACCGGTGACACGTTGGCCACGGCCAATATGTCCTACTCGAAGAAAAAGCGCCTCATCCGGAACTTTCAGGAGTTGGACACCGACATCATCGTTGCAGATATCGGCGCCGGGACCAGCTACCATGCCCTGGATTTCTTCCTCATGGCCGATCACCACGTCGCCGTGGCCACGCCGGACCCTACCTCGGTCTTGGACCTCTATCGCTTCATCAAACTGGCGGCCATCCGCCGCGTGCTGTCCTCGTTTCTTGCCCGTGACGCGATGGCGGAAGCGCTGTCTGACCGGGACTTCTGCAGCGTTGAAGAAGTCTTGGATGTGGCGGGAAAGACGGATGAAGCGGGACGTGGGATCGCCGAGACCTCGCTGCGTACGTTTCAACCGGCCCTGATCCTCAATCGCGTCGCCGGCCGCTCGCGGGTGAATGTGTTGCAGCTTCGGAAGCTCTTGAAGGAGTATGTCGGCGGTGACCTGACGCTCCTGGGAGAAATTCCAGACGACCCTGCCATGGAACGGGCTGTGCGCAGTTATCTGCCGGTCACCGAGCTGGAACCGGCGGCTCCGGCCGCGGTGGCGCTTGGACACATCGCCGACACTCTTCTGCAACGTATTGCTGGTTCTCCAGCAAAAGCCGCCTAGCGTCAGGCGTCAAGCGGAATCCGTTCAGACCGATTGACGATTAACGCATGACGATTGACGTTGTCTCAAGCGCCGGCGCGGCGGGCCCGCAGCCGTTCGGCTTGCGTCTGGATGATGTGGCGAATGATGTCTTCTTGATGATCCGGAGACAGGTCGACGTATTGCGTGGCGATCAGGTAGCCGGGCGCCCCGGTCAGCGGCGAGGTGCGAATGACCTTGGCGCTCGTGTTGACGGGAGTGAAGGGGGGAAGAATCAGTTTCAGCGTCAACAGGTCGGCTGGTTGGAACGGGCGCGGTGAGACGAAGCTGATCCCTCCCCCGCTGATATTCACCTCGGTCAGTCGCGCGATGGCGATACTGTCCGGCTGAATATGCGCCATGCCACGCAGCAGCACCTCCATCAACCAATCGACTTTCATGATCCACGGAAGGAACGGCGACGTGGCCAGCGTATCGCCCGTGCGTGCCAGCAGATCGGCGGTCGGCTTTCCGACGGCGGCGGCAATCATCTCATCGGTCAGCGGAGGCGTGCCCGGCTGGGGCGTGTCGGCCGATTCACTCGTGAGGCGGAACTCCATCAGGAGGTGATCATCGACACGAATCCACTCCCGGCGTTCATCGACGGCGAGGGAAGATTCTCGGAGCGATTGTGTGTGATTCATCGTGGGCCTGACTCTTTCTTCCATACGCTAGGCGGCGACGCAGAGCGTCGCGGCTTGAACCGGAGCTAATGGAGCCGGTGCGTGCACGACCACCCGATTACGGCCCTGTGCTTTCGCGTCGTAGAGTGCCGTATCGGCCGCGTTCACCCAATCCTCAACCGAGGCGATGGCCGGATTGCACACCTCGGCAATCCCGATGCTGGCGGTCAGTCGAACGGTGCCATCTTCGACGTCGAACGCATGGGTTTCAATGAGATTTCGCAGGCGTTCGGCTAAAGGTTGCGCCTGCTCGATCGAGGTATGCGGCAGGATAATGGCAAACTCTTCTCCCCCGTATCGTCCGACCGTATCGACGTCGCGCACGGTGTCCGTCATCAAGGAGGCCAGCTCGCGCAAGACGAGGTCCCCGGCCGTGTGTCCCAAGCGGTCGTTCACGGTTTTGAAATAATCGAGGTCCAGAATCATCAGGCAGGCCGGTGCTCCATAGCGAAGTCCAGCCTTCAACTCACGCATGAGGGGCTCATCAAGCGCCCGGCGATTGAACACGCCCGTCAGCGGGTCCCGCAAAGCCATGTCTTGGAGATCCTGGTGAGCATCGGCATTCCGTAAGGTGAGCGAAAGAGACGTGCCGATGGTGGCCAGCAACTGCTGTTCGTCTTCTGTGAAGGGGGCGGATCCCGCTCGTTGAAGGTGTAGCACTCCGATGGCGTGCGGTCCGATGGCCAAGGGAATATCGTGCATGGCATGCGTCTCAGGCTGCGGGTGCGCGAGGAGGGCGTCTTCCCCTCTCATCAGCGGCATGGGGCGCGAGCCGACGAGGCGCAGTGTAGTCGCTCCTGATGTGACCCGCTGCGGCGACCGGCCGAGCCGTCCGAGGAGTTGCGTTGTGAGTGTCTGTTCCCGCTCTTGATCGCCGTCTTGCGACCATGTCCAGACATGCTCGGGATTGGTTCGGACTAAGCCGATCAGTTCCGCTCCGGTCAGTGCGGGAACCCCTGTAAAGAGGGCCTGAACGACATCCTCAGGCTTCAGGGATCTTGCCAGCGCCTGCGTCAGCTGATTGAGTCCGGCCAGGCGTTGATTGAATTGTTTGAGCGTGTCACGCTCCCGGGCCAGGGATTGATTGGCGATGGCCAGATCTCCGGAGAGGTTGCGGACTTCCAAGAAGGTTTGGCGGTTCCGTAGCCCGCAGTTCAATGAGTCGGTCAGGCGCGAGAGGGACCCGGGCCAATTGACATAGTCGAAGGCGCCTTGGCGGAGAAACTGCGCGACCATGTCCGGTTTTTGATTGCGTCCGACGAGAATGACGCACAGGTCACTCTGTCGAGTTGCGACGGCTTCGAGAAAAGCCAGGGTGTCCGATGCGCGCGCTCCCACTTGATACACGATGGCCTGGACGTTCGCGGTGCTGTCTGAGTCGAGGGTGCAGTGTCGTTTGGTCACGGGCGTAAATGCAAAGCCCTGCCGCGCGAGTTGAGTCCAGCGCATATCCCGATGGAAAAGCGGGGTTCCGACGAGAAGAATGCACGAAAGACCGTCATGCGGTTGTGTGCTCACCTGGACCTCTTTGTGTTGTCGCGGTCATGTTCTGGACGTGCGGAGAGTTGCCCGTGGCGCTCACGAGCTTCGACTGACACGGAGACGCGGTCGGCCTGACCTCTTGTCGGTTCGGGGGAGTTCTCAGACTGTGCCGGCTGGAGCGCCCGTTGATAGGTGCGAACCAGGTTATGTATCTGATGGACGGCGATTCCCATGTGCGTCTCCCGGGTGCGATTGGTTAGATGTGTCGCTCAATCGTCCCTGAGTCCGAGGACATCGCGCCATTCCATCGACGCAGTCCCTGTAGTCGTTGGCGGATCTTGGCGGAGTCATCAAGCAGCGCCGCCACGCCTGCCTGGGCTACCGTGATCTGTTCCGCGATCGTGCGATCCATGCTCAGCACGTATCCCAGATGTTCGGGGGAGAGGGCTTCGTGAGCGAGCAGGGCCTCTCGCACCTGATAGTAGTGACCCACCCGATTCCATTCTCCTCGGGTTGCCGCCATTGCCGCCGCCTCGGTGACAGCCACAATCGAGTGCAGATCCTTGTCGGAGCGAGGTTCCATGCGTTAACGGGCCAACGCCAACGGGGCCTGCTGTTGGGTCGCGACCTCTCTCCAGGCTTCGCGCAACGTCGTGAGGCAGCGAGCCGGCCCATCGAGCCGGGCGCTCACATGTTTGGCGTTGGCTTCAACGAGTTCGCTCAACATGTAGTCATAGAGACGATGCAGCGACTTCGCGATGTCTCCCCCCTGCTCGTAATCCAACACGCTGTCGAGTTCCCCCACGATCGAGATCGCCCGGCCTATGAATCGCGCTTTGTCCGGCAAGTTATTGGTTTCAATGGCGCGCCGGGTCAATTCGATCGATTGAATGGCGGCATCATAGAGTAAGACCACGATCTGTACCCGGGAAGAGGTGAGGATCTGCGTTTGCTGATACTGCTGAGCGTATTGTGCGACCATTGGCGTGTGCCCCCTACTGCGTGATGAGTTCAGTTCCGGTTCGAGGAATTTGATTGAATCGAGCTGCTTTGGCTCTGGAGTCGTTTGAGGAGACCATCCAGCGCCGCATATTGTGCCTTGAGCCGATCTTCGTATTTGGTGACGGCATCTTCTTTTCTGAGAATGTCTGCGGACAGGCTGGTAATCTGCTTAGCCAGTCCGTTCTTTCTCAATGTCAATTGACCGGATGCGACATTAGTCAAGGAGTCCACCGCCGTGTTGAGCAGTTGGGCGACCCCGGCGCTCCCGGTTTGGTTGACAAATAAGGTCCGGACATTGCTGTAACTCGCGCTCAATGCGGTATCGAGTTTCGCTTCATCGACGGTGATGGTTCCCTCTCGATCCGTCTTGAAACCCAGCGCTCCGACGGTATTCAGAGATCCTGCCCCGGATATGGATGAAGACAGTGCCGTACGAATCTGGGACAGCACCCCGCGAACGGTTGGTTCCCCGAAGAAATTGCCGCCTTTTTTTGTGGCCACATCGTAGGTCGTCCGCTCAGTGATGTATTTGAGAACGTCGTTATAGGCGGTCGCGAGACCTTTAATGTTGTCCTTCACCGCGGTGACATCCCGGCTCACATTCACTTGAACAGTCGAGGTTCCGGTTGTCTCCAGCAATGTGAGGGTGACGCCGGCAATGGCATCGGAGATGGCATTGGTGCTCCGTGTTACCGTGACGGGATTCAGCGTAGGATCTCCGACGATGGCGATGGCATCTTGGGCTGCTTGCAGGGTATCGATGCCCCCGGTTCCGCTGCTGTTCAAAAAATCTAGCGTCGTATTGTCTGCGACAATGGTGATGCCGTTGGAAGCTCCGGTGGTCGAGGACGTGAGGACGAGACGATAGGCCGGAGTCGTATCGGTCCCGGTATTGATAATTGATGCTGTGGCCCCGGCGCCGAGGTCATTAATCGCACTTTTGAGATCTTCCAGCGTCGCCGTGTCGCTGAGCGTTACCGTCTGGTCGGTTCCGCTGCCGACTTTAAATGTAAAGGTCCCGGAGGCCCCTCCGACGATATCGGTCGTGGTCGTGGCGACGGTTTTGGCGGCTTTGTTCGTGATTTGATGGGACTGAGCGAGCTGGGTGATCTTGAGCGAGTACGTGCCCGATGTGGCAGTGGAGGAGCCGACGGCGCTCAACGCACTGGTATCGGACACGCTCGTCGTGGTCCGGTCGAACGAGGTTGAGAGCCGCAGCTTATCCGCGGCACTCTGGAGGCCAATCAACTTGGTGCTTAGCGTCGCGTAATCGGTCGACTTTGAGTTCAGGGCGCCTTTTTTCTCGGTCAAGCTGTTAACCGGGAGGCGTGCAACCTTTACCAGTTGCTCCACGACTTGACCGAAATCAAGTCCGTTGCCCAATCCGCCGAAACTGATCGTCGCCATGCTCCGTCTCCCTCATAATACTCAGGCTTGCTCTTTGAGCAGCAAACCCTTGGAGCTGTTGAAATACTTGGCCAAGTTCAGGACCTCTTTCGGAGGGAATTGGCGAATCACTTCCCCCGAATCTTTTTCGATGACTTTAACAATCACCCGATCTGTCGAATCATCGATTTCAAACTTCAGATTCGTATCGTGCGATTTAATCTCTTCACTGACCTTCGCCACCGCCTGTTCGAGGGTCGCCCGATCGATCGGGGCGGTTGGCTGGTTGTCGGTATCAGATTGCGTCCGTGCGGCAGTCGGCTCTTTGGCCGCTGCATGATCCGGTTCACCCCCGCGGGCAGGTGTGGTCAGGAGATCTGCTTTGCCGGTTACTGATGTAATCATGGCAGCCTCCGTGTGAACCTAGGGTGGGGGCGGCCGCTCATGAGGAGCGGCCGC
>JAUYAO010000002.1 GCA_030692565.1 Nitrospira sp. | reverse complement strand
CAGCTCCTGCACGGACGGAGGGAGCAGTACCGGCTGATCGACGTCCCAGGATTTGAATGTTTTAGCCATGCCGCCTAGAAACCACAATGCCCGCTGCCTGTCCAGTCCAAAATGCACATTACTCGGACAGGCTCCTAGCCCTTCTAGAGCATTCCCTTGGTCGAGAGGACTTTTCCGGCCAGCCGTTCTTCCGGCATAGGGGCCTGATCGAGGGCTTTGGCCAGCCCTTTGAAAATGGCTTCCATGATGTGTGTAGGTGCGACCATCACGTCTATGCCAATTCCCGGCCCCTTCGCGAACCAGCCCCAATTGCCCTCATTCAACGGCCCGCTTTTACCGGACGTCTGGACCGCCTAGCTTGGCGCGGGTGCTTCGAGATCAGCGGGAACTTCTCTGGATGCCTGATGGACTCCACGGCCACATCGATATCAAGGTCAGGCCAATAGAGGTGATTCGGCTGCGGCCACTCAATTTTCAGAATTTCTAAGACCGAGGCCTCCTTGAACCAGGGAAACTCTTTGAAAGGGATAAAGAGCTCTTCGTCGGCCAGGAGCAGCCAGAACCCGTGCTTTGAGATGCTCATCACCTCAGCGCCCGAAGTGGCTTTGCCAAGCGTTGCGGATTTCATTCTCGTGCTCCTCGATGAGAGTATTCGCGAGCCGGACCTGCCGGGCGTTCAGACCTGAATTTTGCGCCAATTCAATGGTCGGCTCCAGCCAGAACTTCGCTTCGCCACGTTCACAATACACATGGACGTGCATCCGTGTTTCCTCACGGGAAAAGAAATAAAAGCGAAATCCTCCCGCTCGAAAAATTGTTGGACTCAGGCCACATCCTCCGTCTGTGATCCGCACAAACCATTGTGGGCGAAGGCCCTGGATTAAAACAGATTCAAAGCGCGGCCTTTTTTACAGCATCCCCTTTGTAGAGAGAACTTTCCCCGCGAGCCGTTCTTCCGGCATGGTCGCTTGATCGAGGGCTTTGGCCAGGCCTTTGAAAATGGCTTCCATGATGTGATGCGGATTGCGGCCATACAGGAGGTTCACGTGCAGATTCAATCCGCCATGCGTCACGAAGGCCTGGAAAAAATCCTCGAATAAACCCAAGTCGAACGCCTTGATCTTCCGATCCGGCAAGGCCACGTTATAGACGAGATACGGCCGTCCGCTGAGATCCACGGTGATCTGGGCAAGCGTTTCATCCAACGGCGCCGAGGCAAACCCGAATCGCTTGATCCCCGCCTTCTCGCCCAGCGCTTGATGCAACGCCTTACCCATCACGATTCCGACGTCCTCAACCGTGTGGTGTTCATCGATATCGATATCGCCTTTGGCTTTGACCGTCAGGTCAAAGAAGCCGTGCTTAGCCAGCAGCTCCAGCATGTGATCGAAGAAGCGGATGCCGGTGTCGATCTTGCCTTGCCCGCGGCCGTCGATCGTCCACTCGACGGAAATATCGGTTTCTTTGGTGGCGCGATGAATCGAGGCCTGCCGCGATGCCGATCCGCGCTTCTTCATGAGAACCTGCTTTCAGCCGACTTGGCATGCGCATCGAATCCTTCGATATGCGCGAGACGCACCAGATGATCTTTCACCTTCCTCAACTCCTCTTTCGTGTAGTGCACGATATTGCTGGTCTTCACATAATCATGGACGGACAAGGCGGAGAAAAACCGCGCGGACCCGCCGGTCGGCAACACGTGATTCGGCCCGGCAATATAATCCGCTACAGACGGCGGGGTATACCGGCCCAGGAACAAGGCCCCCGCGTGGCGGACTTTCTCCAGATAGTCGAAGGGATTGTCCACTGAGAGGGTCAGGTGCTCGGCGGCGATTTCGTTCGCCAGGTCGATGGCTTCATCCATTGTCGTCACGACAAAGGCCACCGCGTGCCGCGCGATCGACTTCGAAGCGATCTTTTCCCGCTGTAGCCCCTTCAACTGGCTGTCGATCAGTTTGGACACGTCTTTGGCCAGTCGCTCGGAATTCGTCACCAGAAAGACTTGCGCATCTTCATCATGCTCGGCTTCGCAGAGGAGATCCGCGGCGACATGAGCCGGCTCCGCATCGGCGTCGGCAACTACCAGCAACTCGCTGGGGCCGGCGATCATGTCGATACCGACCGTTCCGTAGAGCAAGCGCTTCGCCGTCGCCACATAAATATTTCCGGGACCGACAATTTTGTCGACCTTCGCGATCGTCTTGGTGCCGTAAGCAAGCGCGGCGACCGCCTGCACGCCGCCGACACGATAGATCTCCGTCACTCCGGCGATATCAGCGGCCACCAGCAGATAGGGATTGATGGGGCCCTTCTGCGGCGGCGTGACCATCACGATCCGCTCGACACCGGCCACTTTAGCGGGAATGGCACACATCAGCACCGACGAGGGATACACCGCTTTGCCACCGGGCACATAGACTCCCACCGCATCCACCGGCGTCACGACTTGTCCCAATGTCGCGGTCTCATCCTGATACATCCAGGTCTTCGTGCGCTGGCGCTCGTGAAACGCGGTGACCCGCTGCGCGGCAAACCGGAGGGCATCGCCTTCGTCTTTGCGGATATGGTGATAGGCTTCTTTGATTTCCTCAGGAGACACTCTCAGCGCCTCGGCCTTGAGCGCGACACGATCAAACTGCTTCGTGTAGCGCAAGACCGCACGATCGCCGCCGCGTTGGACTGCCTGGAGGATCGTCCGAACGGTTTTTTCAACCGCATTGCTCTGAACCGCCCCGCGCAAGGCGACCTTCTTCACCGTCGCGGCAAACGACCGATCAGCCTGCGTGAGAATTTTCATGCGCGATCCTTCGCTGATATGGAAGCTCGTTTCAATCCTGTATTGCCCCGTGGCATCGATGGTGGTTTCTGAGAATCCGCCACGGCCTTCCGCAACCGGCGAATCATATCCATCAGTGGTGCATGTTTGAGCTTGAGGCTTGCCCGGTTCGCGATGAAGCGTGCGGTCGACTGGGCAATCAGGTCCACTTCGACCAGATCGTGCGCCTTGAGCGTACTGCCGGTCTCGACGAGGTCGACGATCCGATCCGCCAGTCCCACAACCGGCGCTAACTCAATTGAGCCGTACAGCTTGATGATTTCGACCGGGACCCCGCGCTGGTTGAAAAAGCGCTCGGTGATCCTGGGATATTTCGTCGCGACGCGAACCTTGGATGACAGCCGATCGCACGCGACCTCGGCCCGGAGCGCAGCGACCGAGATTCTACACGCTCCGAACAGCAAATCCAATGGCTCATAAACGTCGCTGTCCTGTTCCATCAGCACGTCTTTCCCGACGATTCCGGCGTCGGCACCCCCGTATTCCACATAGGTAGGCACGTCGCTCGGCCGCACAATCAAGAAGGTGGTGTCGATCTCAGGACAAGGAAAGATCAACCGCCGGCTCTCCCCCACTAACCCTGCGCTGTCATAGCCGGCCCGGCGGAACAGTTCCAGCGTCGGTTCGATTAACTTCCCCTTCGAGAGCGCAATCGTCAGCATAGATCCCTCTAACGGACTCCTGTGGCGGGGGTTGTCTTTCGGCGCTCAATGTTCGCCCCAACCGCCCGCAGTTTTTCTTCAATACGCTCATAGCCGCGATCGAGGTGATACACCCGCTGTACTTCCGTCGCACCCTCGGCGGCCAAGCCGGCCAGAATGAGCCCCGCGCTGGCACGAAGGTCCGAAGCCATGACCGGCGCTCCTGTCAGCGTGGGACGTCCCGTGACGATCAAGCGATTACCTTCGACCCGAATATCCGCTCCCATCCGTCGCAGCTCTTCCACATGCATGAAACGGCTTTCAAACACCGTCTCCGTGACCACGCTCGTGCCTTCCGTAATCGCCATCAGCGCGACCATCTGCGCCTGCATATCCGTCGGGAACCCGGGAAACGGTAAGGTCCGGACATCCGTCCCCTTGAGCCGTCCATTCCGCCTGATTCGCACCGTCTGGGCCTCGACCTGAATGTCCGCACCCGCTTCCCGCAACTTCATCAAGACCGCTTCAAGATGAACGGGACGACAATGGGTAATCGTGACATCTCCATTCGTGATCGCCCCGGCTACGAGGTGCGTGCCGGCCTCGATGCGATCCGGGATCACCTCATGATCCGCACCGTGCAATTCCCGCACACCTTCAATCGTGAGCATATCCGTCCCGGCCCCTGCGATACGGGCGCCGCGCTTGTTCAGAAACTCGGCAAGGTCTACGATTTCCGGCTCTTTCGCCGCATTTTCGATAACGCTGGTCCCCTCGGCGAGGGAGGCGGCCATCATCAGGTTTTCCGTACCGGTCACCGTCGTGGTATCGCAATAGATCCGCGCACCCTTCAGCCGCTTCGCCCTCGCGGTGATATACCCATGCTCGATCGAAATGTCAGCTCCTAATTTTGCCAACCCGGCCAAATGGAGGTTTACCGGTCGGGAACCGATTGCACAGCCGCCCGGCAACGAAACCTTCGCTTCCCCCCAGCGAGCGAGCAAGGGTCCCAATACCAACACTGAGGCACGCATGGTTTTCACCAGGTCATACGGCGCCTCTGTAGAATGAATCACGTCAGCTTTAATGACGGCACGGTTGGCCTCATGGGAGACCTGAGCCCCCAGAATGCCGAGGAGTTTCCCCATCGTCAGCACATCGACCACCCGGGGGACATTCGTAATGACACATTCACCGCCACCTAAGATGGTCGAGGCCAGAATGGGAAGGGCCGAGTTCTTCGCCCCGCTGATCCGGACTTCTCCGCGCAACCGATTTCCACCCGTAATGACAATCTCATCCATCGACGTTGTGCTTCCTATTCCACCCGCTGAGTCATGACCACCCGTTCGATCCCTGCCGCATCTTCGATAATCCGAAGCCCCCCATACCCGCCGATCTCCGCTACTAACCGCCGAACCGTCGGGGCTTGCCCCGCCCCCATTTCCATGACGAGCCACCCGCCTGGAACGAGAAATTCCCGGGATTCGCGCAGCAACCGCTCGTGAAATTCCGTTCCCTGCACTCCCCCGACCAATGCCATGCGCGGCTCAAATACCCGGACTTCCGGCTCCAGGCCAGTCCAATCGGATTCGGAAATGTAGGGTGGGTTTGAGACAATGACGTCGATCGTGTCAGCCGCCTGCCGAGCGTGAAGTGGCGACAGCAGATCCCCTTCGAGCCATTCAATCCGATCACGCACCCCATGTCTCATCGCGTTGGCCTGCGCCACCGCCAGCGCCTCCGGAGATCGGTCAATTGCAATGACGCGCTGCCCCTTCAGTCGAGCGGCCAATGTGATCGACAGGCAACCGGAACCCGTTCCCACATCAACAATGGTGGCATCGGGAAGAGATCGGACATGGTCCATAACGTGATAGATCAGCAATTCCGTCTCAGGACGGGGAATCAGCACGGCGGAGCTGACAGCGAATTCGAGTCCGCAAAACTCTTGCGTCCCAAGCAGATATTGGAGTGGTTCACGGGCCACACGCCGTGCGACCAGGGACTCAATACAGGCCCAGACATCGGGAGAGACCAACCGGTCCACCTGACTCACCAACTGGTGACTTCGTACCGCAAGCGCGTGCTCCAAGAGCCACCTCGCCTCCTGCGCCCCGTTGCTCACCCCGGCCTGGACCAAGGACTGCCGAGCCCACGCAACGAGGGCACCCACCGTCTTCAGCTCTGGCATGACAAGGGCCGCCATAGTCCCCTACACGTTGGCTGTGTCGATCTGCTGCTGTTGCGCTTTCAACGCCTGGACAAATTCATCCAGATCACCTTCCATCACCAATTCAAGCTTGTGCAACGTCATGCCGACCCGATGGTCGGTGACGCGATTCTGCGGGAAGTTGTAGGTACGAATCTTCTCGCTCCGCTCGCCGGTCCCGACCTGGGATTTTCTGTTCTGGGCGATCTCTGCGTCGTGCTTTTCCCGCTCCGCCTCAACAATTCTTGCGCGCAAGGTCCGCATGGCTTTCGTGCGATTCTTCAGTTGCGACCGTTCGTCCTGACAACTGACCACCACCCCGGTGGGGATATGAGTAATGCGCACCGCAGACTTGGTCGTATTGACGCTCTGCCCGCCGGCGCCGGAGGAGCAGAAGGTATCGATTCGGAGATCTCCCGGATCGATCTTGACGTCGATTTCGTCGACTTCCGGCATGACTGCCACCGTCACGGTGGACGTATGGATCCGGCCGGCCGCTTCCGTCACCGGCACACGCTGCACGCGGTGCACGCCGGCTTCGTACTTAAAATGACTATAGGCCCCCTTGCCCTCGATCAATGCCGTGATGTTCTTATACCCGCCTATGCCGGTTTCGGTGGCCTCGACGGTATCAACCTTGAACCCTTTCTGCTCTGCATACTTGCTATAGAGGCGAAAGAGTTCTCCGGCGAATAAGGCGGCTTCATCGCCACCGGTCCCGGCCCGGATTTCCAGCAACAGGCTCTTCGCGTCCCGTGGATCTTTCGGGATCAGGAACTCTTTGGCCTGCTCTTCCATGATCGCTTGCTGCCGCTGCAACTCATTCGTTTCATCGGTCGCCATCTTATGCATGTCACTACCGGCTGAGGGGTCGGCAAGAATCTGCGCCGCCTCTTCAAGCTGTCGGACGTTCCCGCGGTAGCTCTCAAACAACTGCGCCGCCGGCTCAAGATCTACCCGCTCCTTGCTCAGCTTGTGGAGTTGGGCCGGCTGACTGACGACCGAGGGGTCCATGAGCTGATCGGTCAACTCTTGGAATCGCGATGCCACAGATTCCCATTTTTTGAGTAGGGCGGCTTCCATCGTTCTCGTTCCTAGCAGGATGCTGAAAAAGTCCGCCAGCAGCGTTCTCGCTTCGCTCAGACCCCTCAACGTACCTCACAGGGTACGCCTCGGTACTTCACTCGCTGCGGCCTTGCTGGACGGCCTTTTTGAGCATCCTAACGTTCGATCAGGCCAAAAAACAAAGAGACCCTGCTCCAGGGCGAAGCAGGGTCTCTTCTATGACACGTAGAGTGGCTACTTGTCCTTCTTCGCGTACTTCTTCTTAAACCGTTCGACCCGTCCTTCGGTATCGATAATTTTTTGCGTGCCGGTAAAAAACGGATGACAGGCACCGCAAATATCGACGCTGATTTCCCCGATGGTCGTGCGCGTCTTGAATGAGTTGCCACAAGCGCAATGGACCGTGGCTTCCCGATACATTGGATGAATACCCTTTTGCATGACCTACGACTCCTTGCCAAACATTCGTTCAGGTTCCTGGCCCCACGCCAGGAGCGATGCACTCTATCCGAACCACAGGGGTAGAAACAAGCGGCTCCTACCGATTCATGGATTGCAGGAATTCCTGATTGGTTTTGGTCCCGCCGATTTTGTCCATCAGGAACTCCATCGCTTCCATCGTTCCCAACGGGCTCAGGACCTTCCGCAAGATCCACATCTTATTGAGCCGATCCTTATCCACCAACAACTCTTCTTTTCTGGTTCCGGACTTGCTGATATCGATCGCCGGGAAGAGGCGCTTGTCGGCCAAGCGACGATCCAGATGGACTTCCATATTGCCGGTTCCTTTGAACTCTTCGAAGATCACGTCATCCATGCGGCTGCCGGTATCGACCAGCGCAGAGGCCATGATCGTCAAGCTCCCGCCGTGCTCGATGTTGCGGGCGGCACCGAAGAAGCGCTTGGGCCGCTGCAGCGCGTTGGAATCGAGACCGCCGGAGAGGACCTTGCCGCTGGGCGGAGCGATGGTATTATACGCACGTGCGAGACGCGTAATGCTGTCCAACAGAATCACGACGTCCTTCTTGTGCTCGACCAATCGTTTAGCCTTCTCCAGCACCATTTCAGCGACTTGCGCATGGCGCTGTGCCGGCTCATCGAACGTCGAACTGATGACTTCGGCCTTGACCTGCCGCTGCCAGTCGGTGACTTCTTCCGGCCGCTCGTCGATCAACAACACGATCAGCGTCACTTCTTTGTGATTCTTCAGGATGGCCCGCGCAAGGGCTTGGAGCAACATCGTCTTACCGGTGCGGGGAGCGGCCACGATCAGTCCGCGCTGACCCTTCCCGATTGGCGTGGTTAAGTCCATCACGCGCGTGCAATATTCTTCGCGGTCAAATTCGAGATTGAGTCGTTCTTCGGGATAGAGAGGCGTCAGGTTGTCAAAGAGGATCTTATCCCGCGAGACTTCCGGGTCTTCGTAGTTGACCTTCTCGACTTTGAGCAGCGCAAAGTACCGCTCGCTCTCCTTGGGAGGCCTGATCTGCCCTGAGACGGTGTCACCGGTACGCAAATTAAACCGGCGAATTTGCGACGGCGAAATATAGATATCGTCGGGCCCCGGGAGATAGTTGGAGTCGGGAGCGCGCAAAAATCCAAATCCGTCCGGAAGGGTTTCCAGAACGCCTTCTCCGTAGACGACGCCGTTCTTTTCGGTCTGGCCTTGAAGAATGGCGAAGATGAGCTCCTGTTTCCGCAGATTGGCCGATCCTTCGATCTTGAGGTCACGCGCCACCTCGTTCAGATCGGCGATGGATTTCTGCTTCAACTCCGCCAAATACATGACCTCTCCCTTAGCAGCTTGCATAGCACTCCTATCGAGCCATCGGCTCTGTTGTCATGAACAAGAACTCACTAGATTGATTGACCATTCGTCGGAACAGATGTGTGTTTGTGTTTGAATCAGCGATATCGTAGTTTTGAGAGGACGATTCGTACGGTGCCTTGGCTACGCACGTTTCATGGTTATGAAGATGCTGCCCCGAGTCTCCGAAACATCTGAGAAATTGACCGTGATCAATGGATATTAGTGGCGTTCGCCTTCTACTTCGATGCTGACCAACTCAGTGTGGTTTCGATTCGAGAAAGATTCCGGAGGTTGAAATTACGTGGAGAGCGATTCGCATCAAATGTGAATGCTACAGCGGATGATACGCATGGCTCCCTCCATTGTCAACAGAACAAAACATTTTTCTCCATTCTCCGGCCGTCTCTACGTAAAGCGCCCGCTCCCATTGAATCGGGAAAAGGGCTGTGATACACAGCCTCAAGGAGTACCGACGACTATGGCTGAAGATCGAGATGAAGACAGTCCGGGACGAGTCTTTACGCTATTTGAAGCGAATCAACTCATTCCGCAGCTCCAAACCCACCTGGAGACCGTCAAGCAATTCAAGTCTGTCCTCGTCCGAACGCGCGATGAGGTCCGTAAGGCCTCAGAACAAGCGCTCTATGGAGGCGGAACGTCTGTGGGAACCCAATACGTGATCAGCCTGCAAACGATTAGTTCCAATCTTCACGCCATCCATGAATTGGGTGTCCACGTGAAAGATATCGATCTAGGCCTGTGCGACTTTCCTCACGCCCGTGACGGACGAATCGTGTATCTCTGCTGGAAACTTGGAGAAACCGAAGTCCGTTGGTGGCATGAAGTGACGCATGGATACAAAGACCGATGCCCCCTTGAAGGCCCTGCCTAAATCCCGTTCATAACGAAATTAGTGAGCCAGACCTGCTCGCGAAGAAAGATCTACGATGAAATTTGTAATTCTTGGTTACGACGGCCCTGAAGGAGAAGCGAAACGGAAAATCCATCGCCCAGCCCACCTCGCCAATCTTGAACCATTAGCGCAACAAGGCCGCGTCATTCTTGCCGGTCCTCTCACAGACAAAGCCGGCAGTTTGATGGTGCTGGAGTTCGAGTCGCAGGCTGAGGCCGAACACTTCGCCAACCAGGATCCCTATATGGTGAACGGCGTCTTTGAGCGGGTTGAAGTTCACCCGTTCATGCAGGTATTGCCCAAATAAGTTGGGCACTTCTGCACTTCACAATATTTCATCTCACCATTCCTTGGCCTAACTAAGATTCAAGCGCTAGCCCTACCTTGGGTGCATTGTCCGTCCAGATATCGCGCGGTATAGTTACACTATGAATCGCTCGATTTTGTTGCCGCTCACACGTCTCACCCTGTCGCTATCCATACTCTTTCTCGTTGCCCCTGGCGCCACCGCAACCGAAACCACGGTTGTGGCCGAAGGACAATATGTCATGGCCGACGGGGATACGTTGGCTATGGCGGAAGACAAAGTTCTGCAACGCGCCCAACGCAAAGCCGTTGAGGAGGCCGGAATTTATCTCGAATCAACTTTCCACGATTATGAATCGGTTCGGAACGGGAAACGCACGCAAATCAGCTCCCTTGAGATTCGAACGCTCGCTGCGGCCATTACCAAAACGGACGTGCTGGAATCCCGGCGCAGCTTTGAGCATGATCGACCGGTTTTCACCATTCGCATTCGAGCCGTTGTGAATTTAGATCAGCTCCAAGAGGCTGTTCGCCGATGGCGGTCCGAAGAGCAATTAGCCGCACATTTCCGACAATTACAAAAGGAAAATGCCGAGCTCAAGGCGCAACTCCGCGAGACACAGGCGCCGCCCGCAGGGGTGCGCACGCTCGTCATCGAGCCACCAGGACGCACAGGCCCGCAGGAACAGGCGCGCCACCTCTTGGAGACTGCCCTCCACTCACACGACCTTCGCCAGAAAATCGACCTGACATCACAAGCCACAACCCTGGATCCTCAGTTCGTAGATCCGTTGATCGTCAGGGGACAGACCTATCTAAAGATGGCTTCTCTGGCTTTTTTCAACAAATCTCACCCGAGTGAATACTCGGAGTCTATCGACTGTGCTCGAATGGATTTTGACCGCGCCCTCATTTTGGACGCAAGAAATCCGTGGGCACTTCTCGGACAAGGAGATGTGAATACGTGGCTGAATCAGCCGGAAGAGGCCGAAAGGGCTTACGCGCAGGCCTTGGAAATCGACCCGTTTTTCGACATCGCCCGCCAGAGGCTCATTCGCGTTACCACCACTCAGGCCCGCAAACTGGTATCTGCCAAGCAATGGGGGCCCGCGATGACGACCCTCAATCGGACCCTCAACTTATCGGTCTCTGAAAGCTGGATCCCTTCTCAAAAAGAGGCCTACCTCCTCCGAGGCGAACTCCATCAAAAGATGAATCAGCCTGCGCAAGCTATTGATGATTTGAGCGTCGTCATCGGCATAGACCCTACGCACCTCCAGGCGCTCTTCATGCGTGGCAAGCTCTACCAGGAACAACTCCAAGGACGTCTCGCCAAAGAGGACTTTGAGCAAGCCTGCATTCTCGGCGCTTCAGCCGCCTGTGAGCAGCTCCCCTGACCCGTCAATCCAATACAGTTTGACGAGGCGCCTTCCAGGGCAGAATCGGCCGTATCGTGTTTGACAAGGAAAAAGTCTGCCCCCTATAATGTCGGCCAAATTGCAGTCAGAATCACACGCTCTGAGCCCACAGTTGGTAGTCCCTAAAGGCCTAATCTAACTCTGCCTTTATAGCCCAAAAGCTCCGGGAGGTGGGCCTTCTGTGAGGTTGCAGAAGGTGTAGAGAAAAGCTTAGAGTGTTGACAGGATTCAAGAGTCAGAACTGAGTCGTTGCTGAGGCCCTTCACCCTTTTGCCCGGAGAGTAAGGCGTAATGAGTCAATACCGCGTGCTTCCAGGACCAGAACACTTTCTGCCCCCCGCTGCCGCCAGTATGGGCATTCGGTTACCGAACCCAGGCGAAGCCCACATCAACGGCGTCATTGTCTCCGAAGAAAAAGCCTATGAAGAAGCTGCCAAGCAATTCTTGATGGCCAAAGTGCCGACCCTCTTCCCTGGGCCCTTGGTGCTCTGGGCTTGGAATGAAAAGGCCGCCAAAAAGGCGACGGCAATCCGCCATCTGTACAACACACTGAAGGAATGTGTGCAGCCAGGCCAAAAGCCCATGCTGATTCCCATGCCGGACTATCGCCCCAAGTACCCCAAGATCAATCCCGAAGTTGAAATCAACCCCAACCATCCGAATCTGACCATCTGGCACAACAAGATTGACTGCTGCATGTTCATCGGTGTGCATTGCCACCAGGCGAACCTGTCGCTCAAGATTATTCGGGGCGGGACCTCATGCTACACAATTGCAATGTGTGCGCAAGCCGGCCATGAAGACGCGATGCTCTCATTCCGCGATGCATCGGTCGAAAAAATCATGACCCTGGCAGACTGGGTGAGAAAGTTGAAAGGGACAGTCCAACCACGGCTGACGTCAGCCAAGAGCGGGGCGTCAAACTAAACCGTTTGAAACTCCCCGTGCAGTGAAAGGAGGCTAGGTCCATGGCAGAGAATAAATCCCTCATCGGGACAAAAAATAAAAAAGGGCAGACCTTTACCGATACCTGGACGATGATGAACGACGCCCCGCGTACTCCGTCGTTCTATACAGGTAGCGAAGTCATTAAAGAAGCGTTGAGACGCGCCAGTTGCGACGTCATGATTGCCTATCCGATCACCCCGCAGAGTGAAGCCGCGGCGTTGATCGGCGAATTGTTCGCGGAAGGCTACATCGGTGACTACTTCCGCGGTGAGAGTGAGTTTGCCGTCATGTCCCAGTGCGCCGGCGCCGCATTCGGTGGCGCGCGTGTCTTCACGACGACTGCGGGCCCCGGCACAATGCGCGCCATGGAAAACTTCCCCATGTGGTCCGGTGCGCGGCTGCCGATTCAAATGATCGTCACGTGCCGCGGCATCAACTCGCCGCTCTCTATCCAACCGGACACACTCGAAATCGCGTACTTGTTGAATACCGGAATGCTGGTCTGGCATGCGGAAACCGCGCAAGACTTCTTCGACTGGATCCTCAAAGGCTACATGGTATCGGAAGAGCCGGACGTGCACTTGCCCCTCGCGCTCTGCTGCGACGGATTCTTTGTGACACACACGAAGGACGTCGTAAATTTGACTCCGGCCGACATGTGTTTACCGCCCTACGACCCCTACCGCTCACCGGTCCCCTGCATGGACATGGAATGTCCGCCGGTCCGGATGATGCGCGATCCCTTCGTCATGAAGAGTAACTACATCAGCTACGCCACCCATGCCAGCTGGCAGCAGGAAATCTGGGCGGCGATTGAACGCTCAAGAAAACATACCATCAAGTGGATCAACGGACTGGTCGATACTGAGAATACCGATGCCGAGATCATGATCGTGGCCTCCGGGACAGCCGTCTCACAGGGACGCGAAGCCATCCGCCTCTTAGAGGACGAAGGCATCCGCTGCGGACTGGTGAAAGTAAAGTCCCTGCGCCCCTGGCCGGAAGAGGAAATCCGGGAAGCCACGAAAAACGCGAAGCACATTTTCGTGCCGGAGTTTAACGTCACCGGGTGGCTGGCGAAAGAAATCAAGGCGACGATTCCCAATCACCATCGAGTCCATTCCGGTCCGCGCGTGTGCGGAGGCATGACGATGCCGCCGGAAATCATCGTTCAGGAAATCAAAACAGTGCTCGGGATGAAGACCGTCTCCCTGGCTGGTCGTGGGAGCTGAACAACTTAACGAACGGGCAAGCTACCTAATATTGAACGAGACCCCTTTGAGGAGGCATATATGAGTAAAGAACGTATTCAGATTTCAGAAGCCCTCTACGACATCATGCCGTCCGATTATCAGGACCTGGTCAAGAGCGCGACCTACGGCAAGGAAGATCGTGGCTGGAAAGATATCGGTAACAGCAAGGAACTCATCGAGCAGCACTCACTCTGCGCGGGCTGCCCGGAGTCCATGGCGTTCCGCTATATCCTGGCCTCACTCCCCAATCCGGAAGACACCGTGATGGTTGGTTCAACCGGTTGCACCAGCTTGGTGTTCCCGATGGTGGCTGTCCACAACATTCACTCTCTCTTCGGCAACCAGAACGCCATCGCGTCCGGGTTGAAGCGCGCCCTGAGTGTCCGCTTTCCAGGCCGGACGAAAGACGTCGTGGTCCTCGCCGGTGACGGCGCCACCGTTGACATCGGCCTCGATATGACCCTTCAAGCCTGGTTCCGCCAGGAAAAGTTCACCACGATCTGCTTCGACAACGAACTCTACGCCAACACCGGCGGCCAGGAGAGCGGACTGATGCAGAAGGGATTTGTCGCCAAGATGGCTCCGGTCGGCAAGCTGTTCGACAAGGTCCGGTTGCCGGAAATCGCCCGCGAGTCCGGCTGTCACTACGTAGTGAATTGCACCGTCAGCAAGCCCTCCCTGGTCGAGAAAGTCATCCGTAACGCCGTGCATATTGCGCGCGAGATCGGCCCGACCTATCTCCAGCTCTATACGCCCTGCATTCTGGAAATCGGGAAGAACAGCATGGAAGGCCTTCAGGAGATGCGTGACTCCGAAAAGCCGACCGAGCGGTTCGCGTACAAGGAATACGTCAGCGAGCCGGCCAAGCAATTGCTGGCCGAACTAGCTGCGAAGGATAAAGAACGGAAAGCGGCCGCCAAGCAATTGGCCGGGCAAGCCTAACGAAACCGGAGGTTGTCCATGATTAAGAAGAGACTCAATATCCGGATGTCGGGTTTAGGCGGACAGGGCGCGGTCACCGCAGCCCATGTCTTGGCCATGGCCGCAAACCGGGACGGAAAGTTTTCGATCTCCAACCCGTTCTTTGGAGCGGAGAAGCGGATGGCTCCGGCGGAGAGCTATTGCCGTATCGGCATCGAGCGGATCTACGACCGCGGCGAATTGGTATTCCCGGATGTGATCCAGGTATTTCACCCTCAGGTCATCACGATGGGCAAGAGCTATACGATGCCATTCTATTCCGGCGTGAAAGAAGGCGGCGTCGTGGTTATCAACTCCGCGCAGCCCCTTCTGTCAGAAGAAGACATTCAGCGGCTCAAAGATTTGAACGTCGCTCTGTTTTATATCGCCGGGACTGAGCTCGCGATCGAAGTCGCTGGCACCGAGCTGTCCACGAACATGGCCATGATCGGATCTGTGGCAGGCATTACCAAGTGCGTCTCGATGGAGGCCTTGGATGGCGCGCTTCAAGAGCGCTTCGGAAAGAAGTTCGTCGCGTCAGGCGGTACGGCTTCACTGGACGAAGCGATCAAGAAGAAGTTCGCCAAGAAGGAAATGCTGCTCGCCAAGAATCTGGCCACCGTGAAGGCGGCCTATGAAATCGCCAGCGAATGGGCGGATAAGAACAAGATCGAGTTACGAGTCGGCAATCCTGCCGTAGCCGCGTAAGAGAAGGAACTACGTCGCATGTATAACGTAGCGCAAGTCATCGATGAGAAATGCACTGCCAAGAAGGGCTGCCGCCTCTGCATCATGTATTGCCCGGAAGCCAACTGCCTGGACCTGAACTCCAGCAAGATGGTCGCCGAGGTCAATATTGATCGCTGCAAGGGGTGCGAACTGTGCGTGGTCGTTTGCGACGCCGCAAAGCACCATGCGATTGAGATGCAGGCCGTGAGCGCCACCGGTCAGCTGATGGCGAAAAAAGGCGAGTCAGCAGCTCTGGGACAAGCCTACCAAGGCTAATCCATTACGATGTGAATAACGGGAAACCCCATAGCGTCCGCGCTATGGGGTTTTTTGTTGAGAGAAGAGGGACCCCATGGACACTGAAGACAACGTCATCAATGAGCTCCTCGCAAAGATCTCCGGTCTGATCACGCAATACCCCAAGGCAATCGAGCGGCGCGCGGCGCAAATCCAAGCCTCGGGGAAAGATCCTGAACTCGTCGATAAGCTCGTGAAAGCAGCCGATACGATGCGGGATAGCGGAAATCTCTATCTGACCTGGGCGAAACACTATGCCGCGTTAGCCGATGGCAATACGGATGCCTCTTCCGACGAAGATGAAACTGAGGACTTTGACGTCTAAAAAAGACTCCCCCTCCGCAAGAAGTTTTGCTAGAATGGGTCCCGCTTCCATGTGAACTCTCCGTTCCCCGGTAGCTCAGTTGGTAGAGCAGCCGGCTGTTAACCGGCTGGTCGCAGGTTCGAGTCCTGCCCGGGGAGCCAAAATATAAAGAGGGCTGACGGCACAATGCCGTCAGCCCTCTTTTCGTTTCAGCTGTCGTTCGATTATGCCGCCAGACTCGATGCCCGTTGATTGAACGCGCGTGCGGCGACACCACTCTTCAGAACAATCTCGCAAATATGATCCAACCGCTCGATATGCTCATAGGCAGCCCATGGATCCACGGCCACAGCGCAGACTCCGTGGTTTGCCTGCCCAACGATGTCGAATTCGAGAGTCCCATCCTTCTGCAGCCCAAAACATTCAGCCGTGGCATCAGCCAGATCGCGAGAAAGCGCCGGTAAGGCTGGGACGGTCCGACCGACCCTGGTATAGCGTGAGATCTCCGGAAACTCAGCGCTCATGGCCTGTAAGTCCACTCCTGCATAGATCGCCGATACAATGTGGGTCGCATGCACGTGGACCACAGTCCGTGTCTTTTTGGAGTCCCGTTGCAGATTCCAATGCATCCAGAGTTCGCCGGACGGTTGCTGTCCATCCCGAACTTTGGGAATCAGTTGATTCGTCACCGGATCGCTTACAATCTCCAGTCGAACCACGTGCTCCGGATGCACAATCGTCTTTCGCCATCCGGAAGGCGTGATATAGAGATACTTGCCCTCGCGTTTCCGCATACTGATATTGCCGTCTCTGGTCGTAATCCACCCTCGCTCGTACACCCGCCGCATGACGTCGCCGATTGCTGTTAACATGCCTGCCTCCTTATACGAACTCCCAGGTCCCGTTATCGGTCGCTGGGCGTCCCCGCTTGAGGGGCGATCGTGAGTCGCATCTGTGGAACTTTCAGTCTACGCTCCAGGGCAAATATTGTTTATGATGTGGCGAGATGAATCACACAGACCGATTTGCTCCGCCAGCCATACTCCGGAATGCGCATCTCATGACCCTGGCGCCACGGTACTGGCCACGAGATCTCTCCCTGAGACAGATCCCTCAGCGCGAACGGCTCTTTACCACTGAACCGAATACGCAGCTCCTCGGATTCTGCCACTGGCAGCCACGTTCCTTGGAATCACCCACACTCATTCTTGTTCATGGACTGGAGGGCTGCGCAGACTCCCATTACATGCGTGGGATAGCCGCAAAAGCCTACCGACGGGGATTCAATGTCGTGCGGCTAAACCAACGCACCTGCGGCGGCACCGAGCACCTTACGCCAACCCTCTATAACAGTGGACTGAGCAGCGATTATCGCGAGATTGTCAGAGAACTGGCGATGGCGGACGGCCTGACGCGCATCTGGCTGGTGGGCTATTCGATGGGTGGCAATCTGGTGCTGAAGGCGGCCGGTGAAATGGGAGGAGCGATACCAGCCTTCTCAGGAGCCGTCGCGGTATGCCCGAACATCGATCCGACCCACTGCGTAGCGGCTCTGGAGCAACCACGCAACTGGATCTATCACCACCACTTCCTGTCACGGCTCAAAGCGCGCATGAAACGGAAGGCTGGGCTCTTTCCGGGGAAGTGGGATCTGCGTCCGATGGGCTCGATGCAAACCATCAGCCAATTCGACGACTGCTACACGGCCCGCGACGGAGGCTATCGAGACGGAGCCGATTACTATGATCGCGCAGGAGCCCGGCATGTGCTGCATCAAATCGCGGTCCCGACCTTGATCATCACCGCCCAGGACGACCCATTCATTCCCTATTCACTATTTGCTCAACCCGAGCTCATCGGGAATCAATCCATCTCGCTTCTGGCGCCTCGCCATGGCGGACATTGCGGATTCTTCAGCCTGAGCCAAAACGGTGAAGACTCCTACTGGGCGGAAAACAGAATTGTCGAGTTTGTGACTCGCGCGCGGTAGCCGTCGTCGCGGCCCCAACCAAGAAGCCGCCACCGGGAACGATCCGCTAGGCGGCTCTCTTCAGACGCCGGGAAGCAGTCGCAGCGACAAGCGGAGCGCAGGTTCGAACCCAGGTCACAATGAGCCAGGCAATGGCAGACACAATCCCCACGATAAACGCCCAGTTGTAGATTCCCTTGGCGAACTTATTCAGAAACGGACCGCCCACCAGCAACAGGACGCCATAGGCCAGAATCACCGTGACCAGCATCGTCATCGGGAGGATCAATGCCCGATAGGGCATCAGCCATTTCCACTCCTCGGGAGGATCGGCCGCCAACTGGCGCACGCCAAGCCAGCCGAGGGCAATAGTGCAACCGTACCCGAGGAACTGGACCAGATCGGAAGCAGCTAACTTTCCCACGGCCGTTTCACGAAACAGCGGAACTTGCCCGAGAATTAAGGCGAACGCGCACGAAAGCATCATCGCCACACCATATTGCATCATCCACGTCCGTGCTTTCATCGTAGACCTCCTGCTGGTCGCGGGACGAATCACCCGTCCCGTGACAAGCATATCATTCCGCCGGCGATTTCATAGAATCTGCGTGTTATGCGCGCACGCGGTGAGCCTGAGTCACGGTCCGGTCAGATGGATTGGAGATAGGTGCGAACGTCCTGGACATAGGTTTTGAAGGGGTCAGGCATGGGGAACGGGGTACGCCCGTTGATCTGGAAAATCGACCAATTGATGACATAGGCCGGGAAGAATCCCTGGTCCTGAGTCTGATCATCAAAGGCCTCAGGTGGACCCGCCGCTAGGATATGGCGAACCAGCTCTCCCCGGCCGAAGGCGCGCGTGTTGCGTGGAGGATGTTCCATCGCCAGCGCAATCGCCTTGTCCGTCGTCATGCGAGGCACCCGCCCCTCTTCGAGCAGCCCGAAATAGAGTCCTCGATCGGCACGCAAATTATGATATTCGAGGTCGAGGCTCTTGAGCGCCGGATCCTGCCAATCCAGCTGTTCGGCCTCGCGAAAGGATTCGAGCAGCCATAATTTGGAGGCCCAGTCGACCCGGCCGACCAGCTTGGCATAGTCGCCGCGCAAATCCGTCAGCACAGATTCCCACTGATCAAGCACCCAGTCCGTTTCCTCATCCTGCCCGGCGTAGGCTTCTCGCGCGGCCGCGAGAAATTGCTCTTGAATATCGATCGCTGAGATTGTCTTGCCTGATTGCAACCGCACGATCCACTGGCGCTCTTGATCCTGCGAGATCTCTTGCAGCGTTTCGACGGGCTCGTCGAGCTCCACGCCGGCCGGCGCCTTTCCCTCTTCGATCAACTGCAACACCAGTCCCGTCGTGCCCATTTTGAGCGCCGTGGCCACTTCGGCCATGTTGGAATCGCCGAGGAGCAGATGAATACGCCGGTATTGATTGGGATCCGCCAGCGGCTCGTCCCTGGTATTGACGATCGCGCGGTTCTGCTGCACCCACTCGAAGAAATCGTTCACGATATGATCGGCCCGCTGCGAAATCTGATAGGGAATCATCGTCTGCGGGCCATGTGAACGAAGCGCCCCACGCGGCACAATCAGGCGATCCACCTGGATCCAGGCATCCTGCGGATTCGCCGCCCCGATACGGCCGGAGCCGGCGAAAATCTGTCTGGTGACCAGGAAAGTGACGAGAGGACTCAACCCTCTCCGACTGAAGGGAAACCGGCGAGTGACCAGATAGTTCTCGTGCGATCCGAAGGTCGCGTCCGTTTCATGATCGATATTGTTTTTGATGAGCGAAATGGTCTCGCCGAACCCCAAGGCCTCGATCGCCTCCTGTAACAATTGATCCCCGGCCCGATCGACCGCGACAAGATCCACGAGCGACTGGCATTCCGGCGAGGCATATTCGAGGTGCCCCATGTCGAGATACATCCGCCCGGCATTGGTCAGAAAACCACCGTTCCCCGGCGGCTCATCATGCCCGCGATGGTGCAGGTCGAGCACCCCTCGGTGCTGAACCTGGAACAGATAATCCCGGATCTGGCGGGCAAACCATGTCGGGGAGTGATCGGGCCGATCCTGATTGACGAGGAGTCCGTACTCCGTTTCAAGCCCGAATATCCGGTTCAGCATGTTGGCGCGCCCCTATCGTACGCGCGAACTCGATGATCGTACATCTGGCTGGCACACCACGCCGGCGAGCGCTCGGGGCCTTCCCGATACACCAACAGTCCGTACTCCGTTTCAAGCCAGCACATACGGTTCAGCATATTAGCGATTCACGACGGCCTGAAAGTCGCCGGGAAGCAACCGTGCGAGCTCGGCCGGCGTCAGCGCACGATATTTGGATGAACCGACCTGCTGCCGCTCCAGGACCGCGCATTCCAGCGTCTTATCCGCCAGCACCTCACGGAGATGCGCGAGCAACGCAGTCTGATCGGGAATCGATGCGATCGTCTCGCGACTGGTCTCATGCCCGCCATCAGCCGACGCCTCTGCCGAATCCTGTTGATGCGCCAGTGATCCGATCGCCCAGGTGCGCAGAGCCAACTGCAAGCCCTGCCCAAGCGGGCAGGGAGACGGTTTCTGCGCCTTCAGATACTCCTGCATACGCGCCTGCGCCTGCTTCGTTGCGGCCAGCACGGCATACTCCTTAAGCTCTTCGAACGTCCCGTCATAGTTGATCGTGAGCAGCGTATCCCTCTCCGGCTTCTGACCCAACTCGGCCAGGACAATCCTGACGATAAACGGCGCCTTATAGACTTCTTCAAAAGCCTGTTTGATGACCGGAGCTATCCCGTATTTCACCAGCCGCGAGCCGGTGACATCCGACGGAGACCGGTTAAACCCTTCAGTATGCGCCATCTCCAACAGGCTGAATCGGAGCTTTTCCAGATCTGCCGGATGCCCCATGCCTCCGAGCGCAATCCGGTCGTAAATCTCATAGAGCTTCGACGTCCCTTTGCTGACCGTCGTCAGGAGCAGCCCCCCGTCGTAGCCCAGTGCCACCACCGGACTCCCCTGCCGAAACTGCTCATCGAGATAGGTTCGGCGATTGCCGACCGCTTCGACCCACCGGTAGGGTTCTTCATACATGGCGCACCACCTTAGATTCGCAAAATAGATTCAATCGACTCTTACCCGTCCGGCAACTGCCGACTGATCCAAGCCATCGACAGCGTGCTTCATGCATGGCGCACCACCTTGGATTCAAAGAGCGGTTTCAACCGGTCGTCAGGGACTACCCGCACTCCGTCCTGCGTAATCAATTTGATAATCGGATAGAGGCTGGACTCGCGATTGACGCCGCCCGTGGCCGAATCAAACTCGGCGGCACTGGTTAAGAGACGCAACGCTTGCACGGTCGCCTCTTCCTCCGTCATCACCGCCAGGGGACGCTCGCCCCAGGTATTCACATAGTGCAGAATGCCGCGGATTGTCGGCGACCCGGAACCTGACACCGCATACTCAACCCCTTCAAACTCGGCGCCGAGAATGTCGTAGAAAAATATCTTGGCCGCGCCCTGCTCGAAGTCATAGCCGGCAAACACCGGCACCACGGCGCCGGTTCCCGCCAAGGCCGCGGCCACATTTTCCTTCAAGAGTTTCGATACCGCACGCAGCTTCCCCTCAAAGCTCAACTCCTGAAGCTGAGTCCGCCGGTAGTATTTGAACGAGTGCTCCAATATCCGCACCATCTCATAGGCCGTAGCAGGAACCCCCGCGATGGCCATGACACTATGACGATCGATTTCGAGGACCTTGTCCGTCCGATCGTACATCACCATGTTGCCGGCCGTCGCCCGGCGATCACCGGCAACGAGGACGCCATCGCAATACTTGAACGCGAGAATCGTCGTCGCACTCGGCAGATCGACTCCCGCTCCGGCAACCGTCGGCTGGCCGAATTGATAGCCCTGCTCTTTCAACAGCTGAAAAAAATCTCCCTGCATCCCCATCGGTTCACCCTAGTGCTGCGTTCAAAGTCCTGAGTGCTGAGTGAGTATTCGGAATCTGCTCCCTGAGTTGAGCCTATGGCTCAGCACTCAGCACTGCTTCCTCTATTGTCCTGTCCGCTGCCGGTACCGCTCGGCCTGTTTCGGATCGACCTTCTTCATCCGCTTCATCAAACTGTCCTTGTCTGGCGACCCGGTATCTGGCCGCCGCGGCCCGCCGCCCTCTTCCGACGGACTCGGCGCCTTCGGCATCGGATCAACCGGTCCCTCCCGTCGCTCAGGCATCATCTGGTAGATCATGACTGTGATTCCTTTCTTATACTCCAGGCAGCCACGGCTTCGGCCGGAGACGCCGCCTGTTCAAAAATCTCGGCATAAGCCCGCACCTCGATCGGATCGAACAGGTCGCCCATCTCCAGCGTCTTGCCCCTTAACCCGCCCGAGAACTGAATACGCTCCCACTGCATCGACTTGATCTGATCGGAAAACCGCCGCACACACAGGCCCCGCAACCCACCGCGGGTATCGTGAGGACCGGCGGACAGGGCCTGCTCAATGTCGGCCTCCGTGGTCATACGCCAGGCCTTCCCTTCGGCTTCCAGCCCGAGGTACAGTCCACGGTCGGCGTTCAGATTGTGGTACTCGAGATCCAGACTCGCCAGCCAGGGATCATCCCAGCCGATCCGCTCTTCCCGTACAAAGGTCTCCAGCAACCACAACTTCGTCACCCAATCGAGCTTACCGACCAATTGACTGCGATCCTGCTTGAGCAGCCCCAGGGTCTCACCCCATTCGCGCAGCACCCAGTCCGTCTCAGCATCCGCGCCGGCCAGCATGCGCCTGGCTGCCGTATAGTACTGTTCCTGAATGTCCAGACCGGAAAGAGCCGGCCCCTGCTTCTGGCGCACGGTCGCTTTGAGGTCGGGATCCCGCGAAATCTGCTTCACCGCCGAAACCGGATCGGCCAGTTCAATCGCAGGTGCAGCCCCCCGATCGATCAACTCCAGTACCAATTGCGTTGTGCCGACCTTCAACGCCGTCGCATACTCGCACATATTCGCATCGCCGATGATCAGATGCAGCCGTCGATACTTCTCCCGAACGGCGTGCGGCTCATCCCTGGTATTGAGAATGGGCCGGTTATGCATCGTATCGACGCTCAGATCCGTCTCCATGAAATCGGCCCGCTGTGAGAGCTGATACTGCCCGGGAACGAAACCGCTCTCCTGCGCCTCGATACCGACTTTACCGGCACCAGCAATCACCTGACGACTGACTAAGAACGGCAGGAGACCTGCGACCAGTTGCTGAAACGGGATTGAGCGCGAGACGAGATAGTTGTCATGGCAGCCATAACTATGGCCATGGAGATCGGTATTGTTCTTATAGAGCTGCACATGCGGACCACCAAGGGTTCGATTCCTCCGCTCGGCCGCGCGTTGCACCACCCGCTCTCCCGCTCGATCGTGCGCGAGCAAATCGCGCAAGGTTCGACATTCGGGGCTGGAATACTCCGGGTGCGTATGGTCGTTGTAGAAGCGGGCGCCGTTCGGCAGCACCAGGTCGCTTTTCATCTCATGAAATGAAAAGGGCCGGTGCGCATCGATCTTGGCGAAGTCGTCTTCTTCTTTATCCTGTTGGAGCCCGGACACCCGAAACCCCCGGGCATCATCGTGCGGATCTTCTCCGCCATAATCCCAGCGCCGTTCGAACGACGCCGTCAGATGCGCGCGCACCAGCTCCATGGACTCGACGACCGGATCCACCTCATCGAGATCCTCGCGCGTAATCCCGTACTCTGTTTCTATGCCGAAGAGACGCAACATTAGATAATCTGATTGATCAAGCGCTCTTCCGTCTGCCGACCGCGCCGGAAGGACGACACGCCGACGACCTGCTCCGGATGATGGTCGAGCAGCTTCAACCATTCTTCCGCGGCATCATCGGGCGGCAGCATCTCCCCCTCGCGGAACTCTGCCAATACGGAATCAGAGAGATCCTGCGCGATGAGCCCGGCCGACTGGCCGGATTGGATCATGCGATCGATCGCCTTTTCCTTCGCCCGCTGGATAATGGACGAGAGAATCGCCCCGCTCACAAGATCGCCCCGATAGAGCACCTTATTCTGACCGCTCCGGAGCCGGATGGAGAGCAACCGGTTCTCATCCGTCCGTTTGTAAATTTGGTCGATGACCTCATCCACCAGCGAAGCAAAGGCCTTCGTCTTGTCTCCGCCGCGGTCGGCGATGACGGAAGAATCCAGCGGCAGCTCCTCCGTAAGATAGACTTTCAGAATCTCGGCGGCCGATTCCCGATTCGGGCGGCTGACCTTGATCTTGCGATCGATGCGTCCCGGACGCAGTACGGCGGGATCGATCAGATCCGGCCGATTCGACGCGAGAATGATCACGACATCCCGCAACGATTCGATCCCGTCCATCTCTGAGCAAAACATCGGAACCAGCGTGCTCGAAATATTGAACGAACGCGACGCCCGTCTCGTCCCTAGAATCGACTCGGCTTCGTCGATGAAAATAAACGGGAGCGCTCCCTCACGGCGGCGGGCTCTGGCCTTGGCGAAAAGGTCGCGCACCATCCGCTCCGACTCGCCGAGCCACATATTCAGAATCTCGGGCCCTTTGATATGGAGGAATGCGCCGCCGGTGATCGCGGGCAACGTCTCTGTTTTCCCGCCGGCAACCATCGACTCGCTCACGAGCTTCGAGAGACTGGCTGCGGCAGCCTGGCCGATCAGTGTTTTCCCGCAGCCCGGCGGGCCATAGAGCAGGAACCCCTTGGGTTGCGTGAACTTGAACTGCTGGAACGTCTCCGCATGCAGCAAGGGGTATTCGATCGCCTTGCGAATCGCGCTGATCGCCTCCTGCTGGCCGCCGATCTGCTCCCACGTGACCGTCGGCACTTCGTCGAGGACATGGGTCCTGGCTTTCCGGTCCTCCAGCTTCTCGATTGCAATCCGGTGGCCCGGGTCGATCCGCAATTCATCGCCGGCCTTCAGCTCTACCCCCACAAGGTCGCTCGACCGCTGGAGGATCATGGATTGGCGGCCCATCTCCTGCTCGAAACGCAACCGCCCGTCCGGCAATGCTTCCGTCAGCTTGAGCACCGGCCCGTTCAGGTCGTAGCCCAGTGTCTTGATGACCGCATAGGCTTCGTTCACGAGAATCTGCGCACCGATCTTTAAGTCCGCATTCGCCACACGGGGATCCACATTCGCATAATACTCGGCCCCGCCGACGATGATCCTCGCCAGGCCTTCGCCAGGCAGATCGAGCAACGTGCCGATCCGGTTGGCCGGCGCCGTCAGCTTCGCCACGACCTCGCTGATTTTTTTGAATTCGGCCTCCCGTTGCTGCTGACTGGCGGCCGCCAGCATGACGGAGTGGCGGAGCTTGTAGAGGATCTGTTGGCGCGGATCGTTCTCAGGAAAAGAGGCGAGGCATTGTTCGATCAACTCAAGCGGGTCGGGAGTGGTTGAGCCCGTCCGCTTTCCTGCTCCCGCGCCGGATGTGCCGGTCTGCCCTATATCGTCTGGTCGGTGGTCGCTCATAGCAATCTCCAGGTTGGTCAGGCGTCATCATAACAACATGTCGAAGCCGGACGCTACCAGCGTTAATTGACCGCCTGGAGGGTAAGAGGCAACTGTTGCCGTTTATTGGCGCGGATAATGTCGAGCGTCACCTGATCGCCGACCTTATGCGCTTCCATGATATCCATCATGTCGTCGATCGTCTCGACCGGCTTTCCGTCGATCGCCACGACAATGTCGCCGAGCTCGATGCGCCCGGCTTGCGTCTCGCGCGCCCCCCGCAGCCCGGCGCGATCGGCGCTCCCGCCGCGTGACACTTTTCCAATCACCAACCCTTTGATCCCCCATCGTTTGACGATGGAATCGGGCACCAGCGACACACCCAATCCCGGCCTGATCAGCTTCCCGTGCTTGATCAACTCCGGCACGATGCGATTGACGGTATCCACCGGTACCGCGAAGCCGATGCCGGCATAGGCGCCGCTGGGGCTGACGATTTGCGTGTTCACGCCGATCAACCGACCGCTGCTGTCGAGCAACGGCCCCCCGGAGTTGCCGGGGTTGATGGCCGCATCGGTTTGGATCACGCCCTCGATCGTCCGGTTCGACATCGACTTGATCGTGCGCCCTAGAGCGCTGACCACTCCTGTGGTCAAGGTATGGTCCAGCCCGAACGGATTGCCGATCGCCAGGACTTTCTGCCCGACCCGCAAGTCGTGCGACGCCCCGATCGCCAACGGCTCCAGAAGACTCTCAGAAACCTTTATTTGCAACACCGCCAGGTCATGGTCCGGATCGGCCCCGACAATCTTGGCTTGATGTTCGCTCCGGTCGGCCAGCGTAACCTTGATGGTATCGGCCCCGTAGATGACGTGGAAATTCGTCACAAGATAGCCCTGCTTACTCCAGACAAACCCGGAGCCGGACCCCTGCGGGACTTCCATCGTATCGAAGGACCAGATATCTCGTTGGATAGCCGTGTTCGCGATGAAGACCACCGACTTGGTGGCCCGCTCGAACACCGCCATGGTCGCGCGTTCGTCCGGGCTTAATTCGGCCGGTGCGGGAGTGACCGGCCGAGGCTTGCCATCCGCGCCATCGTAGGTCCCGCCGAGCGGTTTACCCCAGTCCGCCGCCATGGCCCACATGCTCAAGGCGAGGACGCTAGCTCCCGCCGTCATACCAGCAAGTCTTCGCATGGCGCGCCGCATGCTCATCATCACTCACCGATGAGTTGGAAGATCAGCTCGCGCGTGCGGGATCTGGTGTCAAAATCGACCACGACGACCTGCTGCCACGTGCCCAGCAGAAGCGCCCCTTCGGAAAATGGAATCGTGATAGACGGCCCTTGCAGCTGCCCGCGGAGATGGCTGTGCCCGTTATCTTCACCGGCATTTCTCGTATTGTGCTGCCAGGCGGGATCGGCCGGCACGGTGCGATCCCAAAAGGCCTTCGTATCGGCACGGATACCCGGCTCGTCCTCGATGATCATGATCGACGCAGTCGTGTGCTTCACAAACACCGTGACGATACCGGCGCTCAGACCGGACTCAGCGACGGCGGCCTGCACCGATTTCGTCAGATTCTCGATATGCGTCTCGCCCTGCATATTCACGCGAGAGGTCACGGTCTTCACAGACATATCAACACTCCATCTGCCGGAGAAATCGCCGGTCGCCAGGCGAGAGCCGGCAACCCCGCGCTTCTTCCAATACCCGGTCGAACTCGCCGCCAGCGGCCAACCCGCGAAGTGCAGACATGACCGCCCGGCTCAAGAGGCCTTCCTGCTGCAGCTTTTCCAGATAGGCAAACGCATCGGCGAGCGTTTCCTTCTTCCGTCTGTAGTAATCGCGCCCGCGCTGCTGATTGCTGTAGGCTTCAAACTGTTCGCAGGCGACCAGAATCTCCGCTAACTGCTTCACCCAAGCCGGGGCGCCCGCCAGCTTCTCGGGATAGTAGTAGTACAACATCACCCGCTGCATCCAGGGCTCCCACCGCACGCCCATCTGCTTGATCTCGCCGCGCACCGTTCGCAGCCGGCGGGAAAGCCGCCGGGAATACCCGAGGCGCATCTCGACCTGCTCCTTGGCCCACGCCGTCATCGGAATGCCGGCCGCATCGAGTTCGACTCCGTATTGACGCAGGAAGGCTTCGGTCTCCCGTCCATACGCCGTCTCCGGATGTAGGGCTCGCCATTCACGCGGCCTGGTCGGAATGCCATGCGCTTTGGCCCAGGACCAGATTTTCCCGAACAGCACACGATCGAGCCCCGCCCGGCCCAAATCATGCAAAACACAAGCAATCTGATACTGGCGCACTCGCGCAGCGTCATGCCCCAAAGCCGCGGCCACTGCCGCGCACATGCGCGCCGTGCGAACGGCATGTGGCCGGTCGTACCCGCGGATGATGCGGCGAGGAATCGTCGGATGCGGATAGTCGTAGAGGCGCAGCAGTTGGGCCGCGAGAGCTTTGGAGATTAACAACGGAGCGCGAGAAGCCGTAGACGTCATGCGTAATAGGATCGGAAGGAGACTGCCATCGACTGCGGCGAGAATAGCGTTCACCGAAAGAGCGTGTCAAGGCGCGCGGGAGAACAAAAGCTCGCCCACCGCCGCGATCTTTGCTATGCTCCGACCGGAATTCGGATTAAGGTGATCTGCCGATGAATCAACTGCGCCACATCCTTATGGGTTCGACCTTCACCACCCTGCTCTGCTTCGCGCTGTTCGCGAGCGAGATTGCCACGCCGGCACAGAGCCAGGCCGCCTCGCCGTTCGACCATCTGACTGATTTCACCGGCAAAGCAACCGTGATTGTCACGTTGAAAGGCCGCGACAACTTTACGAGCGAATACCGCTACGACGTGAGCGTCCGTAACCACACGGCGGACCTCATCATGGCGGATTCACTGATCATTGTGCTGGATAAAATCACCAACCTTGCAGGTCAAGACCGAGAAGGGTTGACAGGGGAATCCTTCCTCGAGCGGTTCGACGTCCTGGGACAGGACGGGGAAACCGAGGACGGCAAGCCATTCTTCCGCATTCCTGCCGGAGCCACACCGGACCTGCCTCCACAGACCGATAGCCTGCCGGCATCGGTCCGTATCAGGAACCGGGACTACCTGGCCGTGTTCACACCTTCGTTCCGCATCTTCGGACAGAAACGCCCGTCGGCTGAGCCGAAGAAGATAGAGGCGGCCGTACCCGCAGGCCCGGCCCCGGTTTCTCAGCCCCATTCCCCGCCCAGCCGCGCATCAGTCGACAAGCTGCTCCAGTTGCTGCTCAAGAAGGGCGTCATTACGGAAGAGGAGTGGCGAAAGGCCAATCAACCATGACTGATCCGACATGCAAAGCCTGTCAGGGAACCTGGCCGCGCGCCGACCACTTCATCGCCGACCTGGGACTTTCTCAGGCCTACTTGCACGACGACCAATTTTTTAAGGGCTGGACCGTCGTCGTCTTCCGGCGCCACGCGACCGAACTCTTCCAACTGGCCCCCACGGAGCGGATGCAATTAATGGAAGAAGTCACCCTGGTGGCCAAGACACTGGCACAGGTTTTCGATGCCCGAAAGATCAACTACGAGCTACTGGGCAACCAACTCCCCCATATCCACTGGCACCTCATCCCCCGCCTCACGACAGACCCGGCCCCCTTGGAACCGGTCTGGCGGGTACACCATGAGCCGGTCCAACCACCAGCTCAAGAGCTCCAGGCCAGCATTGAACAGATCAAAGACGCGATGGCCAAGCTGCGCTAGACCGTTTACGCGCTGTATTTTGCCATTCCTAACCAGTCTGCCCTGCCCGATCGGATGCTATAATAATCCCCATCCATACCCATTTCAGGAGGGTCATAGATTTCGATGCGTCGTCGTGTAGTGCTCGTGACCATCCTTGTTGTTCCGCTGCTGTTCGACCTGCACGGCGCGTCGTTCGCCCAAACATCTGACGAACAGACGGCCGCGCCGCCGATCCTCGAATCTCCCGATCCCAATCTCAATGTGGATCCCGATCCAGTCTCCCAGCCTCCGCAACAGGACGAGCATCGTTTCTCTGAATGGACTGAACAAGAGCGCAGCAATGCCGTCTTCATGCTGAGCGAGTTGCGTGGACGGGTCAGGACGTTTCCCGCCAGCGCCGAAGACCGCCTCAAGTTGGCGCAAGAACTCTATCGCGTCGGCGACCTCGACGCCGCACTCGACGAATGCCGCATCGCGCTCAAACTGCGACCGGGCCATGCCGATGCGTTGCTGCAACTCGGCATCATACTCATGGCGAAACAGGATGGGCGCGCCGCCGCCACGGCCTTCATGGAAGCCATTCTCCTCAACCCCGAATTGACTCATGCGCACTACAGTCTCGGCAGCGTCCAGTACTCGCTCGGCAATATCAAAGCCGCGATTCACTCCTATCGACGGGCCATTGAACTGCAACCGCACTTCCCCGACGCCCGTTATCGGCTTGCACTATTGCTGAAACTGACGAATCGCGATCAGGAAGCGGCACAGTTCATGGAAGAAGCGGCCCTCGGCGGAGTCCCGCAGGCGCAGTTTTTTTCAGGCAATGCCTACAAGAGCGGGCAGGGCGTTGCCAAAGATCTGGCCCGGGCCATCTTCTGGTGGACCAAAGCGGTTGAACTCGGCCACCAGCCGGCCGGCGACGCCCTCGCTAAACTCCGGCGGCAAGCCCTCTCGACCGACCAGGCAGATCGACGGCGCAACGACGCACTCGAAGGGTTTCATGCCTACCGCGGCCTGCTCTGGGAGGAGTTTCCTGATTACAGCCGGTCAGGCGACCAAGACACATTGGGAGTGACGTTACTCAAGAGCCATCGGCCAAACGAAGCAATTGCGGTGCTCCTTCAAGAGAGCTATGCGTTGAGCGACGCGGCGTTGAACGAGCTGGCCGCGCTCTATGAAGCCGGGCTAGACCAGCACCTCGCCCCCTTCGACAAAAAGCTGCTCCTCTGCATGGAGACCATTGCCGGCGAGGGATTTGCGCCGGCGAAGAAAGCGCTCGCGCGCATCTACGGCCGCGGCCTCGGCGTGGCGCCGGACCGAGCCAAGGCGAAAGCCTCGCTCAAAGGCCTGCCGAAGCAAGACGCCAAAGCCCTGATGGATGAACTGAACCTCCAGTAATTCACATGCTCGACTGGCACAAACTCTGGCGGCATTTCATCACATCGCTGCCCCTTCAGGCGCTCACGATCGGCGTGCTGGCAACCCTTCTGGCCCGGCTGCTCTGGCTCATTGCGCCCGCGACTGTCAGCGCCCTCGATTGGACGGTCTACGATACGTGGCTCCGCCACCGCGCACCGGTCGCCGTCAGCCCCGCGCTGACGATCGTCGCGCGCGATCCCGTGAGCGAAGCACAGTTCGGGCCCGGACCATGGGACCGGGCCGTCCTGGCTCAGCTGATCACCACGGCCCATGAAACCGGCGCAGCCGCCATCGGGATCGACCATCGCCTCAACCACGCCAGTCCCGCCCACCTGGGCGGGGCCGCCAGTGACGCGCTGCTCCTGGAAGCGACCACATCTGCCGGCCACGTCGTCACCGTCTTCGATGACGAGGCCCCGCCGACCTCGGATGCCATCATTCAAGGGCATCTGACCCTGTCCCCCCATAGCGATCACGTGGCTCGCGCCCTGCCTCTCTTCATAGAACACGGTTCTCCGCCTCTCCCCTCATTCGGACTGGCGCTGTTCTCCCTCGCGAAACGCCAGCCGCTTCCTCACGAAACCGCAGAAACCCGCCTCGTGAACGTGGTCGGCAATGGAACCCTGGCGGATTTGCCGACCGTTCCGCTCTCCACCGTATGGGAAGCGATCCATCATCACGACAGTACCGCGCTCGACGGATGGTTGAAGGGCAAGGTGGTCGTCATTCTGTCTCAGGTCCCCTCACAGAACCTCTGGCTGCTACCGACGGGACAATCCGTCGACGGCATGACCGCGCATCTCCAGTTCCTCAACAGTCTGCTCACTGAAACCCGCCTCTGCCAGCTCGGGCCGCTCGGACGCGCCGGCGTCACCATGGTGTTCGCCTCGCTCATCGCCTGGTGTCTCCTGCGATTTCACGGCTCCATCAGTCTGGTATTCGCCGCCGGAGCCATCGCCCTCTATGCCGCCATGACCGCCGTCGTACTTGGCGGACTGCATCTCGTGTTGCCGGCAGCCCTCCCGCTCACTGCCGCGCTCATAGTCCTGCTCGGCACCACCGCCTGGACACACCTCACGGCAGGCCAACGTCTGGTTCTGTTGGAGCGAGACATGCTCCGCATCCAACAGGATGCCGCCGCCGTGCGGGAAGCCCTCGTGCTGCGGGAGAATCGCGCCGAAGCCTTGCAGGAAGACTTGGACGCAGCCAAAGCAGCCGCCGCGCAATCGGCCGGTCAGCGGCAGGATCTCGCCCGCGCCACCGAGTCCCTGCGAACCGAACTGGCCGACGTCCAGATGCAGGAACAGACCGCCCGCGAACAACTCGAACGATTGGAGCGGCAGCTCCACGATCTGCGCGCCGCCGGTTCAGAATCCGGTACGGTCGGCGACGCGGCGCTTAACCAGTTGTCCATTGAATGCCGCCAACTCGGGATCGTTACCAGAGACGCATCGCTTCTGCGCCTGTTCAGAGACGTAAAGAAGGGGGCCGGATCGCCGCTCACCGTTCTCCTGCTCGGAGAACCTGGCACCGGCAAGGAACTCTTCGCCCGCGCAGTCCATCGGCTCAGCCCAAGACCGAGCCGGACCTTCATCGCCGTGAATATGGCGGCCATCTCGCCCGAACTATTTGAAAGCGAACTCTTCGGCCACACCAAGGGCAGCTTCACCGGCGCCGCCGCGGACCGGCGCGGCTACTTCGAGTTGGCCCACCATGGCACGATCTTTCTTGATGAAATCGGCGATCTGCGACTGGATCACCAGAGCAAGCTGCTCCGGGTATTACAGGAGAAGTCCTTCTACCGTGTGGGAGCGACCACCCCGACCACCGTGGATGTGCGCATTGTCGCCGCGACCAATCGCGATCTGCAGCGCGGAGTCTCCGAAGGCTGGTTCAGAGAAGACCTGTACTTCAGATTGAAGGGATTGGTATTCAGGCTGCCGCCGCTCCGCGAACGGGCCGCCGATATCCCGCTTCTCGCCGATGTCTGCCTCGCCGAGATCGCCACGCAGATGAGCCGACCGGTCCCCAAACTCTCCAACGACGCCCTACGCCTGCTGACCGAGCATGACTGGCCGGGCAATGTCCGGGAATTCCGCCATGCCCTCGAACGAGCCATCGCCTTAAGTGATGAACCGGTACTGACGAGGGCGGCCTTCTCCCTGGAAGGGTCCGTCGAGACTCAGGCTCCCAAGGGATCGAGCGGGGCGACCGTGCTTCCTGAACCAGCCGGGGATGCCGCCGTGCTGAGCTGCCTCCGGCAGCACGGATTCGACATGCAGGGCACGGCGAAGGCCCTCGGCTGGGACCGCAGCACCGTGACGCAGCGATTGAAAGGCCTCTGCTTCCAGGCGCTCGTCGACTCCCGCGGCGACCAGGCGAAAGCCGCCCTGTCCATCGCCGGCGATCCAAGCCACCTGAGAACCGTTGAACTGAAGCTTCTGGACTACCATAGCCACCTCCTGTCGGTGATCGCCCCCTTCAAGACCGCCGAGGAAGCCCTGGCCGACTGCAGACGCCGCTTCAAGAACCTGCCAGACCGGCACTTTGCCTCGGTCGAAACCCTCGTACGAGATCACTTTGCCAAGATTCCACGCCCCTAACTCCCGCATCAAGCCGCACAGCACCCCTTCCTGAGACCTGACAAGCGCACCGCCCCGCCCCAGGGAAAGAACCCTCGTAGTCAGAATCGGAATCCCTCTCAACATAATCGCCACAGGTCATGAGGCAGTGTAGCGGCCCGCCCCTACACTTATACAGAATCGGCGGTTCAAGGATCCTGCAATGCACCGATTATCAAGCTTTTTCCACATACCGACAGCAGACGTACCACGGCACCCGGATTGCACATGACCACGCGCCCACTTAGGACTATTTTTTATTTCTTGGACGTATCCATGACACCCTCTTCCTTCATTCACGAACTCCGCTTCACCCAGGTATCTCTCGCGATCACCACAACCGCCACTGCTATACTGATCTGGTCGACCGGGACGATCGCAAAGACCGCCCTGGCTCAAGGTCACGTCGGGGATCTGCTGGAAGCCCTGCTCTTTGGGTCGCTCGCCGGATTCTTAGTCTACGGCAACCTGTGCTACCAGTTGGCGCGGCTTGGACATCTGAAACGGGATGCCGCGTTCCGCCTGGCAACCTTACAGCCAGCCAAACCCTTCGATCCCCTATCGGCCCCGGCCCTCACCGTGCTGGTGCCTTCATACAAAGAAGAACTCCCCGTCATCCGGCAAACGCTGTTGTCCGCCGCACTCCAGAACTACCCGAACAAGCGGGTCGTGCTGCTCCTCGATGACCCGCCTGCCCCCAAAACCCACTCCGACCGGGCTGGCTTATGGGCAGCGCGCAACCTTCCCTTTGAATTGCAGGCCTTGCTCAATGAACCGGCCACCCATATGACCCAAGCCCGAGCGGCATTCCAGGCTAGACGGGCACATCACACCGTCACCGTCAGCGACGAATGTGTCTGGCTCTCAGATTGTCTCAGACTGGCCACGCAGTGGTTTGAAACCCAGGCCAAACACTCCTCGACCGAGACCCACACCGATGTCTGGTTCGTAGAACAGGTGCTCACCCAATCCGCCGAGTCCTACCGGGAACAGAGCGCGCAGTGGTTCGCCCGACGCAGGGAGCCGGCGCTGGTCTCCGACGAGCAACTCCTCGGCGAAATCGAGGATGCCTATACGGAACTGGCGGCCCGTTTTCAGGTTGAGTTTGATGTCTTCGAGCGGAAGCAATACTGCAATCTATCCCACGAGCCCAACAAGGCGATGAATTTGAACAGCTACCTGGGCCTCATGGGCCGCCGCGTCCGCCCGGTGGTCCGCCAGACCGGGCTTGCCCTGGAGGAAACCGCCTCACGAGCCGGCAGCCGCCTGATCCCCGATACGCCCTACGTCATCACCCTCGATGCCGACAGCCTCTTGAAATCCCACTATGCCAGCACGCTCGTCCGACTCATGGAACAGCCGGACTATGCGCGGGTAGCGGTCGCCCAAACGCCCTACAGCGCCTTCCCCAACGCACCGGGCGTGCTGGAGCGGACCGCCGGAGCCACGACCGACATTCAGTATCTCGTCCATCAGGGCTTCACCTACTTCGGCGCGACCTTTTGGGTCGGCGCCAATGCCTTGCTGAGAAAGTCGGCGCTCGAAGAAATCTGCGTCGAATCGAACGAAGACGGGCACACCGTTCGCCGCTATATCCAGGACCGGACGGTCATTGAAGACACCGAATCGACCGTCGACCTCCTCGCCAAAGGATGGTCGCTGCACAATCACCCCGAGCGGCTGGCCTACAGCGCCACCCCCCCGGATTTCGGATCGCTGGTCATCCAGCGGGCGCGGTGGGCCAACGGGGGATTGATCATTCTGCCCAAATTGTTGTCCTTCCTGCGCCACACACCGAAGCAGGCGAGAACGGTTCCGCGAGCTCTGCTGCAAATTCATTATTTGACCTCGCTGGCGTTCGCCCCTTTGAGCGTCTTGCTGCTGCTGGCCATCCCGTTTTCTTCAGAGTTGATGACGCCCTGGATGCTCATCGCCGCGCTTCCTTACTTCGCCCTCTATACCAGGGACCTGGCGAATATGGGCTATCGGCCGTTCCGGGATCTTTTTCGCGTCTACGCACTCAATCTGCTCTTGATTCCCATTCATCTCACCGGTGCCGTCACCTCCATGCAACAGGCCATCGCCGGGACCAAGATCCCGTTCCGTCGGACGCCAAAAATCTCCGGACGAACCAGAACGGCGGGACTGGATCTGGCCCTGCAGTTGGGCATGGCACTCTCCAGCCTGGCCTTGGGGCTCTACTACGTCTCGCAGTTCCGATGGATGGCAGGCGCCTTTCCCCTCGCCAATGCCGGCCTGTTGATCTACGGCATCCGCCAATTCATCGGCTTCGCCGAAATGCAGCAAGATCTTCGCCTGAGCCTCGTAGAAACCTTCAGCGATATGACAAACCGCGTACGAGGTGCAGGCGCACGGCTCTTGACCAACACGCTCGCTCAGCTGACCCCGGTGATCGAGTGGAGCAAAGAATTCGTCCTTCCGATACGTGCGCGGGTCGCCTCCCGTCAGATCCTCTGGAGCCTGCTGGTTGCGCTCGAAGCTATCTCTCCGGCCCTCGCCACCGGACAATCCACCGCCCCGCTCAATCCCGTTCAAATCGAGAATCGCAAATCCGGCACCAGCGACTGGGTCCTGGCCAAGCCGGCCAGGAATCATGAGATCGAAGGCTATGCCTCCGCAACCAGCGTCAACCAGGGCGAGACGATTCGTCTCTATGTTCATTCGCTCGCACCCACGTACCGCCTCACGATCTACCGCATGGGATGGTACGGAGGGCTCGGCGCCCGGCAGATGTCCGGACCGATAGAGGTGCCGGGGCACCGACAACCAGCCCCTGTCGTAGACAGTGAAACCGGCTTGATCGAATGCCAGTGGGAATACCCGGTCGCGCAAACCATCCCGGCCGGCTCCCAAGGCGAGAGCACCTGGCCGTCAGGGTATTACCTGGCGAAGCTGACAGCGGAACCCTCGGGAGAAGAGAGCTACATTCTGTTTATCGTCCGGGACGATCAGCGCCCCTCGACCTATCTCGTCCAAGCCAGCGTCACAACCTATCAGGCCTACAACAATTGGGGCGGACGCTCGCTGTATTCGTTCAATAGTCCCGGAGGGCAGGCCGCGAAAGTGTCCTTCAACCGGCCCTATGCCGGCAGCGCGATTCCCGCCGCAGCCTCCGGAACCGGGGCGGGCGATTTCCTGATTTCCAACTCAATCCCACCCGGCTACCCGGCGTCCCCCGCCGGCTGGGAGTACAATATGGTCCGCTGGTTGGAGCGAGAAGGCTACGACGTCACCTATGCCACCAACCTCGATGTGCATGCGAACCCTGCGCTGCTCGTCTCGCACCAAGCCTTCCTCTCAATCGGGCACGATGAATATTGGACCTGGGAGATGCGGCGCCATATCGAACAGGCGCGCGACCGGGGCGTTCATCTCGGCATTTTTTCGTCGAATACCTGTTATTGGCAGATCCGCATGGAGCCCGGCCATATCACTGGGGAGCCGCTCCGGACCATGGTGGCCTACAAAGAGAATACGCCGCGTCGCGACCCCTTCATGACCGACCAGAGTCCGGAGAACGATCACCTCGCCACCACGCGCTGGCGCAACGCACCCGTGAGCCGCCCCGAGGCAGGCTTGCTCGGCACCATGTATCTGGAAGTAGAAAATCCCGTCGATAGCTCGTACGTAATCGAGGAGGCCGACGCCTGGATGCTCGCAAAAACCAGCCTCGCCAAAGGCTCGTCGCTGCCGGGCGTCGCCGGGTATGAAGTCGATGGACTGAGCGCCGCCAGCCCGACCGGCACGCACATCGTCGCACGTATGCCGGCAGGCCAACTCGCCGGCGCCGTGACCCTCTATCGCGCCGCCAGCAACGCGCTGGTCTTCTCAAGCGGATCGATGCAATGGAGCTGGGGGCTCGATGATTTCCAAGCTCCGCACCTGCGCAAATCCGTGTTGAATCCGGCCGTCCAGCAGATCACCCGCAACGTACTGGCTCGATTCACGCGCGCAGAAGACTAAGCCCGTCTCTGAATTCGGCACCCCCTTCACCCCGCGACCTTTCCCGAACAGGACCGCACCGATGCCACAGACATCAGCGACACCACTCTCATCGGGAGAAGCCTCCACCAGAAGCACCCAGCCGGATCGACGCTCGGCCCGGTACGATGTCCTGCGAGTCGGCGCCTGTCTCGCGGTCATCCTGTTGCACCTGGCCGCCACCATCGTGATGGAACGCGAGCTCTTCGGCACGCTGCAGTGGCACCTCTCCAATGCCCTCGACGCCGCCACCCGCTGGTGCGTCCCGGTCTTCGTCATGCTGAGCGGTGCGCTGTTGCTCGACCCGCAAAAATATACGGGCCCGGGCGCCTTCTGGGCCAAACGCATGAGCCGGTTATTGCCGGCCCTCATCGCCTGGCCGACGATCTATTTCGCCTGGCGCGCCTTCTACTGGCATGAGCCGCTCTCGATTGAGATTATCGGCCGTGATATGGTCCTCGGCAGGCCCTATATCCATTTATACTTTCTGTTTCTCATCGCCGGGCTCTATCTCGTCACACCCTTTCTCGCGAAAGCGCTCGCCACCTTCAGCCTCTCGCAGTTGCGCGACCTGATTCTGATCATGGCCGGGCTGGCGATGGGGGCTAATCTATTTGATTTTCTCGCCTCCAGCGCCTTCACCATATTCGTCCCCTATCTGACCTATTACCTGGCGGGCTGGTATTGCGCGCGGCTCCGGATCGAGCGGCCGTCGCGCCTCGCATTCGCGATCATGATCGCCGCTGCGACCACCACGCTCCTGACAGCCATTCTCGTCTCGACGCGCGGATACGACGACCGCTGGGCCTTCTATTTCTACGAGGATTTCAGCCCCACCGACATGGTGATGGCCGTCGGCCTCTTCCTGCTGATCCTGCAGGGGACGATTTCTCCAAAAGTAGAATCCATTGCACAGACGCTCGCACCGCTCACGCTCGGCGTCTACGTGGCCCATCCCATCGTGGTGGAATTGCTGCGCTATGGGTACTTCCTCGCCGTCCCGATCCTGCTTCGCCCCCCCTACTACGTACCGATCACCTTCCTCGCGACCTGCGCCATCACATTCTGCCTCGTCATGCTCATGCAGCGAGTGCCAGGCCTGCGACGAATTGTGTAGCGGGTGTATAGAGAAACGATTCGTCAGGGACAGAGGACAATATTTTTGTAATCTGCTAGAGGCCGCCGGGCTGCCAGGTGGCGGGTTTGAAGTAGGCCTGAGGTTGGTTCTGATTGACGGCCTTGCGGATGACGAGAAAATGCGTGGAGCAAGGCAGTGCGTCGATCTCACTCGGCGAGAAGAATCGCGCATCGGATGTCTCTTCATGATCCGGACGAGGCGTCCCGCGAATGACACGCGCGGCGAACACCGTCGTGACGGCGGCAAGCTGATCGCCGTTGTCGTAGGTCTTAGAGAAGTGCTCACCCGCAAAGACGCCCAGGATGTGGGTCAGCTCCACAAACACTCCGGCTTCCTCCCACGCCTCCCGCACCGCCGCATCGGACGGCAACTCATGCGGGTCGATAATTCCGCTCGGCGCGCTCCAGCGGCCGGAGTCCTTGTCCTGAATCAGCAAGAGTCGCCCGCGGTCGTCGTACGCAAAGACCATCGCGGTCGGAACTTGCAGCAGCTCAGTGCCGATCTTGGAGCGGAGGGATTTGATGAACTCTGGAATCGGCATTATGTGCACCCCGTACAATATTTATACGTCCCTAGCTTGACCTAGCTCGCTGACACATTTCAAAAAGTCGACCGGAATGTCCCTGTAAATTTCGTTCTGCCCCCGTCACTGAGCTAGGCCGCTCTCCCTGGCGTCCTCCTCCCTCGCACCAAGAGCTCGACATCGCAATCCAGCACATGCAGTAACGACAGAAGTTGGTCCACCGACTTGCTGTAGTTGGTTTGATCGAGCAACCGATAGAATTGCGTGGCCGAGGTTCCCAGACGCCGGATGATCTCGCGCTTCGACAAAGCACTGGCCTCAACCCGCTTCTGCGCTTCAACCGTCAGCTTATACAGCAAGGCATCCCTCAGGTAACGAGGATCCTGGTTGTAGGCCAGCACCTGCTCACTATGAACCGTGCCTTCCTTGCCGGACTTCAGGACATAGGTAAATCCCTCGTTCCCCAGATCTTTGTCGACAAAAATCCGAATGATCGGATCAGCTGCACTTGGTTTCAGATCCACCGTTGAGTAAGGAAGCTGGAATGTCTGCTTCGACGTCTTGACCTGGAATGCCTTTTTGCGATTATTCAGGCTCACGGCTTGGATCTTCATAGAACCCCCTCACGTTCCAATTCCTCAATCAGCGTACACACTCGCCTTGTACTCTTGCCGATCATCGGTTGTCCACGATCCAGATCCCATTTCACAATGAGGACACCGTCCCGATACACATGGACATGCCGGGGAGGGTGATCGCTCTTCCAGGTGACGAACACATACCCTCCTCGACGAACTTTACCCATGTGCAAGTGTTACCTCCACAGGTATCACCTGTCAAGACAGAAGGTCGGCGGGCGAATTGTTACAGGCCTGACAGCTGCCAGGTGGCCGGCTTGAAGTAGGCTTGGGATCGGTCGTGGCTCAGGGCCTGACGAATCACGTGGAAATGCGGCTGACAGGGCAGCGCCGCGATCTCGTCGGGAAGAAAGAACCGCGCATCGGCCGTCTCAGCATGATCCGGGCGAGGCGTGCCGCTGATCGGACGCGCGGCAAAGACGGTCGACACACAGGCTATCTGGTCGCCGTTGTCGTAGGTGCCGGAAAAGTGTTCTCCGGCAAAGACGCCGAGGACGCGGGTTAACTCGACAAACACTCCGGCTTCCTCCCAGGTCTCCCGCACCGCCGCATCGGCGAGCAACTCAAGGGGCTCGACGATGCCCCCCGGCGCGCCCCACAAACCTGAGGCCTTTTCCTGAATCAACAAGAGACGCCCGCTGTCGTCATAAGCAAACACGGCGACGGTGGAAACCTGCAACAATTCCGTGCCGACCTTGGAGCGGAGAGATTGAATGAAACCGGGAATGGGCATGGGTCTGGCTAACCTTTGCTGTGAGCGGCCGACGAGGGCCTGAACCCCGCATTGGGCCGCTCGATAAGAGGGTGCGTGGCACGGTTGACGAGACACTCGGCGGCGACAAGATTCGGCAGCCAGCAAAGCCACGCGATGATCGGATAGACGATTTCAAACGCCGCCCCAAGAGCCACGGAGGCAGGCAAGTACAAGCGCAGCGTGACGGCGGCGAAGGTGAGCGCGAAGTTTCGAACCATCCAGCAGCGATGAGCCGTGAAGTCGCAGGCCCGAACGGCGAAATAGGCACGGGAGCCGCTGTACAGCCAAGCAACAGCGAGACAGGCGAAGCCTAACCGGGACGGAAGGCCGCCGAACGCATGAAACGCCATGAACAGGCCCGAGAGCCCTCCGATCAGCACACCAATCGCAAGGTAGAGCCGGCCGAGCCGGCGGTGCAGAGCAGGCCGCCGGTCGCGCAACGTCGATGAAAACTGAAACGGCCCCAGGGCCAGCGCGACGGCCGCGCCGAACACATGTGCATAAATGCCGACGGGATGGGCTTCGAAGGTGGCGCGCATGTCAGGATGAACCAGCGCCCCGACAGGCAGGAAGCCATAGACGGCGAGAGCGTAGCCCGCAACCGCGAGCGACAATACGACCAGTGCAATAAAGCCAGCGAGACGCATAACACCATGGTCCAGGCTCATAGGTATCCGTGACAGCCCAACGTCGCCGGGCCAGCTGACCGGACTATCCCCGTTTTTTGCATTCTACGTTTGACGAGTTTCTATGATCAACCGGGAAGCCGATGGCTTCTGCCAAGGGCTCCTACCGCAAAACGGTTTACACGCCTCACTCGAACTAGCCCTCGTCGCTCAGGCCATTGCTATGCCGCGTGGTTTTCCCTGGATGCTCGATCGGGGGCAGCAAATGCGTTGGCACAAAAAACCAACCCGCGATGAGCGTAGGGACCACCGCGCTCGCTATCACGGCAGCCACGAGAAAGGAATATTGCTCCTGGGTCACCAAGCCATGCGCTAATCCATAGAGAGACGAGATGGTCCCGAATGTCAGGCCGGTCGACATCAGGAGCGTGTAGTACCAGCGTTCGTTGCGATCCTGCCGGAAGGCACTGATAATCGGATAGAGGCCGAAAATCTTGGACGCCACTTTGCCCAGGAGCAACGCAATGAACACCAGCGGCGCCGCAAGCAGCGCCGGCAGCGACACCAGCGTCCCGGCGCGCAGGAAATAGAAGGGTGTGAGAAACCCCACCGTCAGCGTTCGCAACCGGCGGATCCAATGCGTATCTCTCGCAGCGCTTCCCGCCAACACCATGCCGACAAGGTACGCCGGCAGCACAGCTTCGCTCCCAGACCACAAAGCCAGCGCGCCCAATCCAAAGAGAATCAGCATGATCCATTTCGTCCGGATTGCAGCGGTGCGATGGGCATAATGCCTGGTCAGCCACGCCGTCGTGAACGGCAACCACGCCAGCACCACAATGCTGCCCACAACGAACACAACCGTTTTGTAGGTGAAGGGCGCGAAGAGCAGGCCGAGGGCGATCACGGTTCCGAGGTCATTGATGAAACAGGAGCCGAGAATCCCCTTCCCGAACTCCGTCTTATTGAAGCCGGTTTCCAACATGACGGCATAGACCACCGCCATGGAGGTCGTCGAGAGAGCAATACCGCAGAGCCAACTGGCATTCGTATCCCATCCCAACAAATAGTAAGCGACTGCGGCGCAACCGAAAAATGGCGCCAGAAACCCCGCCAAGCCGACGACGCTGACTTCCATCAACTTCGTTTTGATCACGTCAGGGTCTAATTCCGCACCGGCCAGGAACGTCAGCACGACTGCGCCGGCGGCCGCGAGGAATCGCACCCACTCGGAATTGGCGGCAAGCACATCGCCGAGGCCGAACCAGCCGGTGGCGGCGGCGGCACCGACACCCACACAAATTTCAACGAGCGCGATCGAAAGACCCAGGGAAGAAGCAATGAGGGCGGACACAACCGCGAGGGCAAGCCACAAGGATGCAGTGATGAAGATGGGTTCCATTCGGGAGTCCTCCGTTTCGGCCTGGTTGTACAAACCGGGCGCCGCCACGCTGGCGGCAATCCTACGGCTACGGCAGTAGTAGCGTAGGAGTCATCAGCCTGGCCGAGGCGGTTATACGGGGGACTCCATCCCCTGGGGAAGAAGAGTATACGCGAAATAACGAGCTACGGCATCACTGCGTTTCTATCAATTGAATGCCCGACGCCAGCCCCACGCAAAAATGATTGCGTAGACCAGCGCATTGCCCGCCACAATGGACACACCTGCCACGAGTTCCAACTGTCGCGGCATGCCCCGCGGGTAAACAATGGGTCCGATGTAGTGTTGTACAAAGCCACCCGAATAGCCGAGCTGACCGGCGCGAGTGCGGAGGGAATTCTCAATCGGGGTCAACGGGCAGGTCCAGCTCATGAGATTCACAACTGAAGACCAGAGCACCACGGGAATGTGCACCCAGGCCCAGGCGTGATCGAAAAACACCAACAGTCCGCCGAAGACTGCAAATGCAGCAAAGAGAAAGTGCGCGAGCAACACTAGATCCGCACCGACACGATACAACATACCGATCTGCTACCCGACGCCCAAGAGGCGAGATTTACTTATATGGCGGGGGTAATGGTGTCTGACATCTCTGTTTCTCATGTCGCGCCATCAGATCGTTATGTCGCTGATTTCGATGATAGCCTCACCTCGCTCAATGAGGGTTCGAGCTGAGGGCCACGCCTGCGTGAGGATCGCTTTCAGTTTTGCGTTTGACGTGTTCCCGCAAGTGACCCAGACAATTTGCGGTGGCTGACCAAGCTGGGTCACGAGATCGACCAAGTCACGGTCCTTCGTCAGCACAACCGCCTTGGCCCTTCGTGCGGCAAGAAAGATGGTGCGATCCGTCGCATCGCGCAAGCCCACATCTTTGAGTCCAATCGCCTCAATGTCGAAAGTTGAACTCAGCCATGGCGCAATGAAAGGAGAAATCTGGGCGTCGAGCCAGATCTTCACGCAGCGAGGATCGGGTGATTGAGTCGGCTACTGGCAAAGCGAAGGCAGGCAGAGATATCTTCCGCGACGAGATCCGGCAACTCTTCAAGCACCTGTTGCTGTGTCAGCCCAGCGGCCAGGAGATCGAGTACATCGATCACTCGAATCCGCATCCCCCGAATGCAGGGCCGACCTCCGCACTGCTCAGGATTCACGGTGATACGATCAACAAGTTCAGCCATGATAGACGCCTCCCGACCAGATCTCTCGCCAGCACATCGTCATGAACGAAGACCAACCCTTCGCTACGGGCAAGTCTACTGAAGAATTGGCTGTTTTTCTACTACCCAGAGGGAGAAAACTCTCCCCCGTGGGGTTCGTTACTAAAAGATCCAAGCCCCGCTAGGCTGCCATCATCCCCACGCCGAAGCCATCGTAAACCCAAGGCCTTTTGGATTTCGGCTGAAATGAATTGTTAGACGGCATCGACAGCGCCGCCTTTATGTATGTCATAGCGCAGCTCAGCCATACCAGACCCGATCTGACGAACCGATACTAAGCGCAGATTCGGGCTGAGCACCCTGCGAGGGAAGAGCGGTTTCCCCTTGCCGAGCGTGACTGAGCCAATCTGGATGATGAGTTCGTCCAAAAGGCCGGCATCGTAGAATTGACCGGCGAGATCACCGCCTCCAACGATCCAGATATTTTTGCCGCCGGCGGCCGCTCGCATGTCAGCATGGACTTCGCGCACACCGCCACTGACGAAGCGGATGTTTGCACCGTCAGTGAGTGGAAGCGTGCGGCGAGAGAATATCCAGACTGGCTGGGTATACGGCCACGGCGAACCAGTCTCAGCCGCAACCTTGTGTGCGTTGCGCAGCATCCATTCGTAGGTCGCCGACCCCATAGCCAACGCGCCAACTTCCGAGATGAATGCCGGATAGCTGGAATCATTCAGATCACCGAGCGGGAACAGCCACTCCAGCGAGTCATCTTCAGTGGCAATGAATCCGTCTAGGCTTGTGGCTGCGTAGTACTGAGTTTTCATGATGTGAGTTTCGGCACGTCATGAGGTCTGACCACCGTGATTCCCTCACCCAAGAAATGATGGCTCCTGCCCGTCGCGCCCCACCGCCAGAAATCTAGAATGTCCCCGTTTTTTCCGCGCATGGATAAGACTCTTCATGCGACTCTCAGCACGAGGCGTTTGCCGCAAGCTTTGACATACTTACGCAGCGTGGCCACAGACGGTGAATGCTTGCCGCTTGCTAGGGCGCGCTCAAGCCTCGCGACGGCTGGCGCTTGGGTGCCCATACGTTCAGCAACTTGAGCCTGTGTGAGCCCCGCTGCTTGCCTGGCCTTGAGCAGCGCATCGAGAAGCGCAGACTCCTCACGTTCGAGGCGTTCCACCTCTGCACGAACGCCGGGACGACGCATGAGCTTCTTGATAAGCTGGTTATGACTTTGCATGTTTGATCTCCTTCAAACGGCGCTCCGCAATCGTTTGCTCTCGAAGAGGTGTTTTGTCCGACTTCTTGATGAAGCTGTGCAGCATGACGATGCGTTTGCCAACAAGAGCACAAAAGAACACACGGGCAATGCCTTCAGCTCCTTTAAGCCTCAGCTCGAACAGACCCTCACCGAAGGCTTTCGTATGAGGCTCGCCAAGATGTGGCCCAAGAGCAATCATCCTCCTCGTGAGCACGATGTAACGAGCAGCCAGTGTGTCGGGGAGAGCCAAAATTTCTCCCTGCACGGCTTCACTGTAGTACGTGATGGTGCAGTCCACTGCGCGATACTAACAAATATGTTACTTACTCGCAAGAATGGCCCAACAGGCTAGCACTGCCACCCGAAGGAGAAATGAATAGTTCCTGGAACCTTTTCCTTGGGGAGGAGCAAAGGTGTCTGACACCCTTGTTTTCTCTGACACCCTTGTTTTCTCCCAGACTCAACACGAGGCTGAATAGCAGCATGATAGCCTCCTCGGTGTGAAGTGAAGGACTGCGCAAGAAACAATGGTGTCTGACACCTTTGTTCCCTCTGCGACGGTGGAAACCTGCAACAATTCCGTGCCGACCTTGGAGCGGAGAAACTTGATGAAATCTGGAATGGGCATGGTAGTGATTATCTGAAGATGGTTGTTCAGGAAGAAGAAACCGCGCAGTCCTACTTCATCACGCCACGCGTCGCAGCACACGCACCCGTTCACGGCCCTCACGACCGGGAAAGGCTGCATCCGGCACATAATCTTCGACGATCTCATAGCCTTCCGCGAAGAGCGCCGTCAAATCAGCGACGCTGAGCGGGAAGGGTGGTCCCTCATTACCCGGATCGAGCGCCGGATTGATGAACCACACCCCGATCAGCACACCTCCGCGCCGCAACGTGAGATCGATGCCCCGCCGGTAGTCGGCGCGCAGCGCCGGTGGCAGCCCGCCCATGCAGGTATGCTCCAGCACCACATCAAAGGCATCGCGCATCTCCTTCGGCGGATCAAACAAATTGCCGATCACGAAGCGCTCCGCCAGATGGGGATACTTCGCGCGCGCCTCCGCCACCCCCGTCGGCGCAATGTCCAGCCCCGTCGCATCCAACCCGTATTCCACCGCCAGCGCCACCTCATGCCCGCGGTCGCAGCCCGGCACCAGCGCCCGCCCGCGCACCATCTGACGCGCCAGATACTGCCTCATCGCCGGCGACGGAGCCCCCTTATCCCAAAATGCCTCGCCTTTTTGATACTTCTCATCCCCGTCAATGTGCGCCATCTAACCTTTTGTCATCACGGTGTCACTCACAAAAAATACAGAAATCTGATCACTTTGTTTTCCATACTCAACAAGATGCAAAGTCAAGCAACGACCCCATACTTTGCAGTTCATTTCACGCACCGACGAGAGTAGCTCGGCGCCAATATTCACTTTGGGCTGACGACCGGTAGGTTTCTGTTGGGCTTTACGCATTTTCGATCTCCTCTTTGATTTGACGAAGTACATGCGCCGGGATGTTTTCACGCAT